>JACQAI010000424.1 GCA_016195115.1 Pseudomonadota bacterium | reverse complement strand
GTGCCGCGGCCGCGCTGGCTGGTCAGCGCGATGCTGCCGCCCGACTGCTTGACCAGGCCGTAGACCTGGGAGAGGCCGAGGCCGCTGCCCTTGCCGACCTCCTTGGTCGTGAAGAACGGCTCGAAGGCGTGCGCCAGCACCTCGTCCGTCATGCCCTCGCCGGTGTCGCTCACCGCCACCGCGACGTAGTCCCCGGGTCCCACGTCGTCGGGCCGCCGGGGCGCGCCGGCGGCAACGTTGCGGGTCTCGATCACCAGGCTGCCGCCGAGCGGCATGGCGTCGCGCGCGTTGATCGCGAGGTTGAGCAACGCGAGCTCGAGCTGGGTCGGGTCGATCAGCGCCGCCCAGGCGTCGGGCGCGAGCTCGGTCCTGACGTCGACGGTACCGCCGAGCGTGCGCTTGAGCATCTCGGACATGCCGGCGACCGCGGCGTTGAGGTCGACCGGCTGGGGCGTCAGGTGCTGCCGGCGCGAGAACGCCAGCAGCTGCTCGATCAGCCGGGCGCCACGCTCGGCCGAGCGGATCGCCGCCTCGACCGGCCGGCGCAGCCGATCGTCGGCGAGCCGCATCTCGACCAGCTCGAGATTGCCGAGGATCGCGGTCAGCAGGTTGTTGAAGTCGTGCGCGACGCCGCCGGTCAACAGGCCGATCGCTTCGATCTTCTGCGCCTGATGCAGGCTCGCCTCGGCCTTGAGCCGCTCGGCGACCGCCAGCGCGACGCGCTGCTCGAGCTCTTCATTGAGTCTACGCAAGGCCGCCTCGGCGCGCTTCTCGCGGTCGATATCGACCAGGAAGGCGAGCGCGCCCGTGATCGCCGCGTCGGCGTCGCGCATCGGCACCGCGCCGACGCGCCACCAGCGCTCCTCGCCGCTGTCGAACTGGCGATGCAGGAACTCCAGGCCGGCGACGGTCTCGCCGCGCAGCGCACGCGCCGCCGGCACCTCCGGCAGCTCGAGCCTGCGCCCGTCAGGGGCGAAGCCGAGCCACTCGCTGCGCCCGCTCGGGTCGCGCGACGGCAGGGCGGCGTTCGGGACGAGCTGGCGGAGCGCCGGATTGGCCTGGATGAAACGGCCGTCGATGTCGTGGAAGCCGACCGCGATCGGCAGATGCTCGAACAGCGCCGTGACGCGCGCGCGCTCGGCGGCGAGCTGGGCAAGCAGCTGCTCGCGCTCGCCCTCGGCGCGCTTGCGCGCGCCGATGTCGAAGGCGACCCCGATGAAGCGCGTGCAGCGCCGCGTCGCCGGATCGAAGAACGCCCGGCCGAAGCTGGCCAGCCAGCGCGGCTGGTTGTCGGCGAAGCTGATCACCCGGTACTCGGCCCTGAATTCGCCGCGGCCGGTGGGGTCGAGCGCGGCGCGCCGCGCGGCAAGCAACGCCTCGCGGTCGTCCGGATGAACGCGCGCGAAGAACATCTCGCCGTTGACCGGGGCGTCGGGCGGCAGGCCGAGGAAGGCCTTGCTGTGCATGTCCCAGGTCAGAACCTGCGTGCGGAAATCGTAGGCCCAGGTGCCGAGGCCGGCGGCTTCGAGCACCAGCCGATGGTCTTCGTCGGCCGGCTCTAGCGCCGGCGTCGGGCGCCGCCCGAGCAGCCGTGCCACCCATCGAGACCACGCGGTCGTCATCCTGCCCACGCCACCCAAATAGCCGGCGAAACCTTCAATTTGGCTTAAGGCGGCGTCAAGCCCGGCCGGCGCCGCAGGCCGTCATTGCGGCTGGCCAATCGCGCGCCGGCGCGGCTAGGCTGCGGCGGCTTTGCGGAGGGCGGACGATGACCGACAGCGTCAAAGCGCTGGTTTTCGATGTGTTCGGCACGGTGGTCGACTGGCGCTCGAGCATCATCGCCGACCTCGAGGCGTTCGGCGGCGCCAAGAACCTCAAGGCCGACTGGGTCGGGCTGACCGACGCCTGGCGCGCCGGCTACCAGCCGGCGATGGACCGCGTGCGCAAGGGCGAGCTCGGCTGGACCCACATCGACGTGCTGCACCGCATGGTGCTCGACAAACTCCTGGTCGAGTTCAAGGTCGAAGGCCTGAGCGAGGCCGACAAGGACCACGTCAACCGCGTCTGGCACCGGCTCAAGGGCTGGCCCGACACGGTCGAGGGCCTGACGCGGCTCAAGCGCAAGTTCATCATCTCGACCCTGTCGAACGGCAACACGTCGCTCCTGGTCAACATGGCCAAGTACGCCGGGCTGCCGTGGGACTGCGTGCTCTCGGCCGAGACCTTCAAGGCCTACAAGCCCGATCCCAAGGCCTATCTCGGCGCTGCCGAGGTCCTCGGCCTCAAGCCCGCCGAAGTCATGATGGTGGCGGCGCACAACAGCGATCTGGTCGCGGCGTCGAAACAGGGCCTGCGCACCGCGTTCGTCGCGCGGCCCGGCGAGTACGGACCGCGCCAGACCAAGGACCTCAAGGCCGAGCACAAGTTCGATGTCGTCGCCACGAGCTTCGTCGATCTCGCGGCCCAGGTGGGCGCCTAGCCATGCGGACCTACAAGATCGCGGCGATCGGCGCGGACGGCATCGGCCCTGAGGTGATCGCGGCCGGGCTCCAGGTGCTCGAGGTGCTGCAGCAGCGCGAGAGCGGCTTCAAGCTCGAGGTCGAGCAATTTCCGTGGGGCTCCGACTACTACCATCGCCACGGCGTCATGATGGCGGAGGACGGGCTCGACAAGCTCAAGGGTTGCGACGCGATCTATTTCGGCGCGGTCGGCGACAAGTCGATCCCCGACCACATCACCTTGTGGGGCCTGCGCCTGCGCATCTGCCAGGGCTTCGACCAGTACGCCAACGTGCGCCCCGCGCGCATCCTGCCCGGCATCACGAGCCCGCTGCGCGACCGCACCGGCGACGACCTCGACTGGATCATCGTGCGCGAGAACAGCGAGGGCGAGTATTCCGGCAACGGCGGCCGGGTCCATCGCGGCCTGCCCGAGGAGGTCGCGACCGAGACCTCGGTGTTCACCCGCACCGGCGTGACGCGCATCATCCGCTACGCCTTCGAGCTGGCGCGCAAGCGGCCGCGCAAGCACTTGACCGTAGTGACCAAGTCGAACGCGCAGCGCCACGGCATGGTGATGTGGGACGAGATCGCCGCCGAGGTCGGGCAAGGGTTTCCCGACATCACGGTCGACAAGGAGCTGGTCGACGCCATGACGACGCGCATGGTCTTGAAGCCGGGCTCGATCGACGTCGTGGTCGCAACCAACCTGCACGCCGACATCCTGTCCGACCTTGCGGTCGCGCTCGCCGGCTCGATCGGCATCGGGCCGACCGCCAACCTCAATCCCGAGCGCCGCTTTCCGTCGATGTTCGAGCCGATCCACGGTTCGGCGTTCGACATCACGGGCAAGGGCATCGCCAACCCGCTGGGCACGTTCTGGACCGGCGCCATGATGCTCGAGCACCTCGGCGAGGCCGACGCGGCGGCGCGCCTGATGCACGCGATCGAGCGGGTCACTGCCGCCGGCACGTGCTTCACGCCCGATCTCGGCGGCACCGGCACGACCAAGGGCGTCACCGAGGCGGTGTGCGACGCGCTGCGCAGCGGCAACGTATAAAGCCCCCCTTCTCACAGAAGGGGAGAGGGCTTACGCGCGCAGGTGCGCGGCCGCGAGATAGCGCGCGCGCAGGCTGTCGCGCGGGCCGAAGGCGACCGAGGCAAGGTAGACCGCGCCGGCGGTCAGCACGATCGCCGAGCCCACCGGCATGGTCGCGTGATACGCGACCAACAATCCGACCAGCGCCGCGGCAAAGCCGAGACCGGCGCTGGTCACCATCAAGGACCACACCGCGCGCGCCCAGTAACGCGCCGCGGCGGCCGGCAACATGATGAGGCCGAGCGCCATCAACGTGCCCATGGCCTGGAACGCGCCGACCAGGTTGAGCACGACCAGTCCGAGAAATAGCGCGTGCACCAAGATGCCGCCGCTGCCCGCAGCGCGCAGGAACTGCGGGTCGAAGCAGTCGACGATCAGCGGGCGATAGATCAGCGCCAGGCCGAGCACCGTCACGGTGGCGACACCAGCGAGCAGGATTAGTCCCTCGGGAGTTAGCGCCAGTAGGTCGCCGAGCAAGATGTGGACGAGGTCGGCGTCGCGGCCGGCGCGCGTCACCAGCAGCACGCCGGCGGCGATCGAGATCAGGTAGAAGGCCGCGAAGCTGGCGTCCTCGTGCGCCGGCGTCAGCCGCGTCACCAGCCCGGCCAGCAGCGCCACCGCGAGGCCGGCGGCGAGGCCGCCGAGGCTCATGGCGCCAATCGAGCCGCCGGCGACCAGGAAGCCGACCGCGACGCCGGGCAGCACGGCGTGCGACAGCGCATCGCCCATCAGGCTCATGCGCCGGAGCACCAGCAAGGTGCCAATTGGACCGCCACCCAATGCCAGCGCCAGGCACGCGACCAGCGCCCGGCGCAGCGCGCCGTCGTCGATGAACGGTTGGATCAGCAGCGCGGCGATCGTCATGGCGTCAACGCCGGCGCCGGCGCGCAATAGTCGGCGTGGGGATCCCACGACTCCGACATGCGGTGGGCCGCCGCCAGGTTGCCGGCGGTCAGCACGTCCGCGGTGGCGCCCCAGGCGACGCAGCCGCGCGCCAACAGCAGCGCGGCCGGGAAATGCCGGCGCGCCTGCTCGAGATCGTGCAGCACGGCGATCACGGTGCGGCGCTCGGCGTGCCAGCGCCCGACCAGCGCGATGAGGTCGCGCGCGGTCGACGCGTCGATCGCATTGAACGGCTCGTCGAGCAGGATCAGCGCGGCATCCTGCACCATCAGGCGCGCGAACAGCGC
>JACQAI010000423.1 GCA_016195115.1 Pseudomonadota bacterium | reverse complement strand
TAGCTCAGCGCGCCGCGCGGGCGCCAGTTGCCGCGCGCGCTGAGCTCGACCCGGTTGCGGCCGCCCTCCTTGGCGCGATAGAGCGCCTGGTCGGCGCTCTCGACGACCTCGGCGAACGGCATGCCGCTGCGATAGGCCGAGATGCCGACGCTGATCGTGAAGCGCAGCGGCCCGAGCTCGGTCGCGAGCTCGAGCTTTTCGGCGCCGCGGCGCAGGCGCTCGGCGACCACCGACGCGCCCTCGAGGTCGGTCTCCGGCAAGGTCAGGACGAACTCCTCGCCGCCGAAGCGGGCCAGCAGATCGGGGGTGCGCAGCGATTTGCTGCACATGTCGGCCAACGACTTGATCACCTTGTCGCCGACCGGGTGGCCGTACTTGTCGTTGACCCGCTTGAAGTGATCGATGTCGAGCATCAGGACGGTGAACGGGAAGCCGTGGCGGCGCGCGCGCCCCTCTTCGAGCACCGACAGCTCGGTAAAGCGCCGGCGGTTGAGCACGCCGGTCAGGGGATCCGTGATGGTCTCCTCGACCAGCCGCTGCTCGTGCTTGGCGAGCTCGATCAACCCGACCGCGCTGATCGCGATGACGAGGATCGAGAAGCTGCGGTTGGTGACGCCGTCCCAGATGTTGTCGGGCGGGTCGAGCGCGTAGCCCAGGGCGGTCAGGAAGACGGCAAATCCCGCCGCGTACCAGATCAGCCGCCGGTCGCGCGCCCGGTAGAGCAGCAGCAGCGCCGCCGGATAGAGCTGCGACTCGTTCATCTCGACCTTGGTGATCAGGTCGGACAGGAACAACGCCGCGCACAGCGCGGCGGCGACGAGCGCGCGCAGACGTTCCGGCACGTTCAGCCAAGCGGCGATCATGAACCCGCCCTCATGCCGTCCTGTGCCAGTCTAGCCGGTCGTCGGGGGTCCGGGTGCGCGACACGGCCGCGCACGCCATTCAGTAGCCCAGCACATCACCGATCGGCTGCCAGGTCTTACCGTCGAAGCGCATCAGCTGCACCTGCTCGATCGGCCGGTAGTCGGTCGGGCTGGTGTTGATCTTGATGCCCGGCAGCAGCATCGGCAGCTCGAGGTTCTTGAGATTGGCGGCCTGGCGCATGATGTTCTCGCGGCTGAGATCGTCGCCGCACTGCTTGAGCACCTGGACCAGGGTCATCGGCACGCTGTAACCGGTGACGTTGCCGTTGTCGGTGATGTCGGCATCGGGATTGTAGGCCTTCATCCAGGCCAGCCACGCCTGGAAGCCGGGGTCGTTCTGCCAGCGCGGGTCGGTCGACACCTTCTGGTAGAGCGCGGTGACCACGCCGACCGATTTCTCCAGGCCGGCGGGCACCAGCACGCCACCCACCGAGGCGCTGACGTTGCTCATGATGTGCAGCGGCTTCCAGGCGATATCGTGGACCTTGCGGATCGCCTGGGCGGCGAACTTCGGCGTCGCGATGTTGATCAGCACGTCGGCGCCGGCGCCCTGCAGCGAGACGATCTGCGAGTCGATGGTCGGGTCGGCGACCTCGTAGGACACTTCCTTGACGATCATGCTCGCGGCCTTGGGCCCGAGCCCGTCACGCAGCCCCTTGAGGTAGTCCTTGCCGAAATCGTCGCTCTGGTAGAGCACGCCGACCTTGGCGCCCGGCTTGTTGTCGAGCAGGTAGCGGGCGTAGATCTTGGCCTCGGTCTGGTAGTCGGGCTGCCAGCTCATGGTCCAGTGAAAGCGCTCGGGATCGGCCCACTTGCTGGCGCCGGACGCGACGAACAGCTGCGGCACCTTCTGCTTGTTGAGATAACCCTGGATCGCCGTGTTCGACGGCGTGCCGAGGCTGTGGAAGATGAAGGCGACGCGCTCTTGCTCGACCAGCTTGCGAATCTGCTCGACCGTCTTGGGCGGGCTGTAGCCGTCGTCGAGGCTGAGCAGATTGACCTTGCGGCCGTTGATGCCGCCCTGGTCGTTGATCATCTTGAAGTAGGCGATCTCGGCCTTGCCGATCACGCCGTAGGCCGAGGCCGGCCCGCTATAGGGCATGGTCTGGCCGATCTTGATCTCGGTGTCGGTGACCCCGGGCGCGTCGCGTTTCTGGGCGACCGCCGGCGCGGCCGCCAGGAGCCCCGCTACCACCACGCTCGCCAGTACTCGCTGCCGCATCGCTGCCTCCCCGGCTCGACGGTGCGCGGTCTGCCCCGTGACGCGCCGTCGTTCGCGCTTATCTTGCGCGGTTCCGCGGACCCGCGCCATCGGCTTGTACCGGCGGCCGGGACGGCTACGGTCAGTGGCTCGCGGCAACCTCGCCGGCGCACAGGCCGAGCCGTGCGATCAGCGACGGCGACACGCCGAACGCGAAGTAGAAATCGATGCCCCGCTGGCTCAACCACAGGGCCTGCAGCCGATAGGCCTCGGCCTCGCGCGCGCCGTGGCTGCGATCGGGCACGGCGGCACCCGCCTGGACGTGGTGCAGCAGCGCGTGCAGCAGCACCGACTGGTCGATCGGGTCGGTTTCGTCCCAATCGCGCGCCAGGTGGATGGTGCGGGCGTCCTCGTCATAGAACGCCAGCAGATGCGGCGCGAGCGGCGACAGGCTCGGCCGCACCGTCGTCGAGCGGACGACGATGGCGGGTGGAGCGGCCGGCGGCAGGGTCGCGTTGCCGGCGATCCAGATCAGCAGGGATACGATCAGATCGTCGATCATGAGGGTGTCTCCCGGTGAGGCGGCGATACCCGGTGCGGTTGCGGGCGCGGGCGCGTCGGGCGCGGGGATGGCGCGGGCGGGCGCCGGAGCCCGCAGCCGGGCGGCACGCCGGGACCGACGGCGCTGGCGGCGACAGCCGGTCATCGGGGCGACGGCAGCACCATCATGGTGCTGACCTCGTCGGGCATTTCGCTGAGCGCGAGATCGGCGACCGCGGCGACGTAGCACAGCCCGAGCAGGACCAGCCCGGCGGCGATCCAAGCGGCCGCGACCGCGATGCGGCCGCGCCGGCCGGCGAGCCGTCGCGGCGCCGACGTTTCGAGCTCGGCGCGGTGGTAGGTGATGATCATGGTACCCCCCGTTGCAGCCCACTCCTCGAGCGGGCATGGCAAGGGTGGCACCGGGTCAGGGGCCCAGCGTGTGAAGCGCCTTACACCCCGGGTAGAGGCGTTTCCACGCCGCTCAATCGTTGAACTGGGCGAGCTCGCCGAGCAGGATCCGCGCTGCGGTCAGATCCGACGAGTCGACGCCCTCGGTGAATGACGCGTAAATCGGGGTGAGCAGGTCGCGCGCTGCCGCGGCTTTGCCGGCGGCGCGCCAGAGCTCAGCCAAGTTGGTCGCGATCCGCAATTCCCAAAGCCTAGCGCCCTGGTCCCTCGCTTGCGTGAGGCCGAGCTGGAGCAGGGCGACAGCTTCCTCGACGTCGCGCGTACTGAAGCGCGCCTTCAGGCGGACGATCTCGGGCTCGCACCACCGCTCGCCCGTCAGGCCCACGAGCTCAGCCGCGCGGTCGAGCAAGGCCACGGCGCCGCCGCGGTCGCCCCGTTCGCCCATCACCTCGGCGATCGCCGCCATGAAGAACGGCAGCATGACCCAGTGCTTGCCGCCATCCAGCTGCTCGAGAGCCGTGTGCGCGCGCTCGAGCAACGCCGCGTCCCACCCGTCTTGCAACTGTACCCAAGCGTGAAAGATCGCGCCTTCGCGCGTACCGACGAACGTTTCGTGCTCCTCGTTGAGCGCAAGCAGTCGTCGGGACAGCTCGCCGACCCCGCGCGTATCGCGCTGCATGATGCCGCGCACGCACGCGCGGCGCAGCCCGGCGATCAGACTGACCGTGTGGTTGGCCGCTTCGGCGTGCCGGATGCCCTCGAAACTCGCCACCGCGCCGGCCTCCGGTTGGCCCAGTGCGGTGAGACAGATGCCGAAGTTTCCGTAGGTCGCGGCGCGAGGATCGCGCGCCATTCGCGGCAGCTCCGACCCATCCAGCCTCGCCTCCAACTTGCCGATGACGTGATCCATGTCGCGGCGCGCGTCTTCGAACATCCCCTTCAGCAGACGCGCCGAGCCGCGCGCGCGCTGCGCCCAAAGCAGAGCCATCGAATCCCCGGTCCGGCGCGCGACGGCGAGCAGCTCGTCGGCGTAGATGAGCATTTCCGACGATGCCGAGTGGGTGAACAAATGATTCAGCACCAACCCGTCGATCACCACCAAAAGTCGCTTGGTATCGTCGAGCTGGATGCAGAGCTCCCGTGCTCGCTCGAAGGCGGCACGAACATCCTCGCTGCCGGAGCCCTGATGATCGATCAGCGCATGCCCCAGGGCCAACTGCAGGTCGAGCTCGCGGTGCAGCTTGGTCTCCGAGTCGTCGGTCTGCTCGAGTTGTCGGATCGCCTTGCGCAGATGGCTGACCATTTCTCCGAGCGCGTAGCGCCCGGTCGCGCGGTTGACCGCCTTCAGATAGTACTCGAGGGATCGCTCGGGCTGGTGGGCTTCGCCGAAGTGCCAGGCGATCAATTCGGGCTCCGCGCCGGCAACCGCGAGGGCTTCCGCAAGCCGCAGATGCAGGCCTCGCCGCCGACCGCGCAACAGCGAGGCGTAAGCGGCGTCCTGCACCAGCGCGTGCTTGAACGTATAGGTCGCCCGCGGCGGCGTACCGCGCGCGGTCGCCAGCCCCGCACGCACCAGCCGATCCAGCGCCGCCTCCAGCTGAGTCGGCAACGCATCCGAGAGCGTCGCAAGCATCTCGAACGAGAAATCGCGGCCGATGACCGAACCTATCTGCGCGGCATCTTTGCCGCTGTCGAGCCGATCAAGGCGCGCCATCAACGAGGCCTGCAGCGAGGTCGGAACGAGGTCGACCGGCGGAGCCGTGGTCGGCGAGAGCTGCTCGCCGGCCGCATCCGCCGGGCTGCTTTCCAGCACCGTTTTGGTTAGTTCCTCGATGAACAGCGGCACGCCGTCCGCGCGCGCGATGATCCGTTGGACCAGATCGTCGGGCAGAGCCCGGTCTCCGGTGACCTTCTCGATGAGGGAGGATGCATAGCGGCGGTGAAGGCCGCTCAAGCTCACAATTGTGACCTTCGGGTCGGCGGCCCAGGGCGGCGGGAGCTCCGGCCGCGTCGTGACGACCAGCAGCATGGGCAACCGATCAATCGCTTGGATGTGCAATTCAAGCAGCTCGCGGGTGGTCGGATCGGCCCAGTGGAGATCCTCGAACACTGCCAGCACCGGCGTGCGCCGGGCGAGCCCCGCGAAATTGCGCAGGATCGCCTCGAGCGTCATGTCTTTGCGCTGCCGCGGCGTCAGCGAGGCGGGGGACTCCCGAGCGGCGCCGGGGATCGAAAGCAGATCGGCGAGCAGCAGAACGTCATCGCACGGCGTGTCGGGACCGAGCAACCGCGTTAGCTTGTCGCGCTTGACGCCCGGCGCGTCGTCGTCTTGGAACCTTGCGGCACGCCCCAGGTGGTTCATGACCGGGTAGAGCGCCGTGTCCTGGTAATGCGGCGAGCAGAAGAACCGGAGCCGAGCGTGCGACGCATCGCCGAGCTGTTGCTCGAGCGCCGCGATGAGCCGCGACTTGCCGATGCCCGGCTCACCCGACAACAGCACGACCCGGCCTTCACCGCCGAGCGACTGCTGCCACCGACGCTCCAACAGCGCCCGCTCCTCTTCGCGATCGATCAGCGGCGCTCGGCTCGGCCGCAGTGCCTCGAACCGGCTATCGATCGCGCGCTCTCGCAGAACCTCCCAGGCCTGCGTCGGCGCGGCGAAGCCCTTCAGGCTCAAAGAGCCCAGATCCCGGTACTCGAACAGACCGCCGACCAGGTTTCGGGTGGTGTCGGCGATGACGACCGAGCCCGGTTGCGCCACGCGCTGCAGGCGGGCCGCGAGATTCGGCGTGTCGCCCACGGCGGCGGATTCGAGCGAGGCGCCCGAGCCGATCAGATCGCCGACCACCGCGAGCCCGGTCGCGATTCCGACGCGTACGCTGAGCGTGCCGGGCGGGCCGGCGACCGTATCGAGCCGCGCGACCGCCTGGACCACCGCCAAGCCCGTATGCGCCGCCCGCTCCGCGTCGTCCTCGTTGGCCTGGGGGTAGCCGAAATACACCAACACGCCGTCGCCCATGTAGCGGGCGATGAAACCGCCGAACCGGGCGACCTCCTTGGTGACGCAGCCGTGAAACGCGGTGATGACATCGCGCAGATCCTCCGGGTCGAGCCGCGCTCCGAGCGCGGTCGACGCGACGAGGTCCGCGAACAGCACGCTGAGCTGGCGGCGCTCGGCCAGGGATTCGCCCGGTTGCCCGCGGTTGCCGCCGCTCGTGTCTTGGAACGCCGCGCCGCATTGGCTGCAAAACCGCTTGCCGGGCAAGTTGTCGTGGCCGCAGCCGGCGCACCGCAAGCCAAGCGGTGCTCCACAGTCACCGCAGAACCTCGCGTCGTTCGCCACGGTCGCGCTGCAACCCGGACAAATCATGCGGTTCTTCTCGCGCGCCTCAGCCGCACGGATCGATGTAGAGCCCCAACGTTGGCCGACCACACCATGAGATGACACGTTGCGGCAAGACCGATGCGACTTCGCGGAGGCGTGTGCGACGCGATCCGACGGCGGCGCGCATGCGGTAGCACCGATCCCTCTTGCGGTGGCCCGAAATTGCTTTAGAATCGAATCAAATGCAAATGAATCGCCTGTCGATCCACGGAGAAAAGCGCGATGGCCGGTAGACCCCTGGGGGCGACCAAGGTCGTCAAGACGCGGGACAAGAAAAAACTGGCCCAGATCGCCAAGATTCTCGGGATCCGCAGGGCCGATCCCAAGGAGCTGGTCTCCGCCGAGCTCCAGACCAGGAAGAAGAAGCCGGCAAAGCGCAAGAGCGCCCGCAAATCCAAGCGCGGATGAGCCGCCGGCCGGGCGTCGACAAGGCGCCCGTCAAGCGAACCTCGGTCCTCCGGCGCGTTCCCCCCATCGCGCAACTCTTTCCGCGGCCAACGCGCGCCCTTGAAGGCGACGTCTGTCTCTTCCAACTGGGACCGTCCGCGTCGCCGATCGTGGTTGAAAGCGATGTCGGGCGCGCGATGACAATAGTGGCGGGGGACGCGTTTCTCGCGGTTCCCGGACATCGCGAGTCGACCCGCTGGGTGGTCGGCGGGATTCCGGATGGCGGTTTGATCCCAGGGCGCGACTATTGGGTGCTCGCCGCCAGCGGCGTCGTCGGCAAGCTGATCGGCAACTCGCCGCTCGAGCACAGTCACCTCGCGCCGGTCAAATACCTCGGCGCGCTTCGCGCGGGTCGCGGCAAAACCCTGAACATCCGGCAGTTCGTCGCGACCGCGTCCGGCCGCGCGACGGATCGGCGCGCGCGCCTCTTCCTGGTGGTCGGGACGTCGTCCGAGGTCGGCAAGACCACCGCGGCCGTCGCCGTGCTGCGCGCGCTGCGCCAGCAAGGGCACGCGAGCGTGGTCGTCCTGAAAGCGACAGGAACCTCGTCGATATCCGAGCTCGCGACATATCTGGACTACGGCGCCGCGCACGCCTTCGACTGCATCGATTTCGGGTTGCCGACAACCTATCCGTCGGATCGCGACGGCGCGCACGCCTTCTTCGACGCCGCGCTCGACGTGTGCCTCTCGATGCCGGCCAACGCCGTGATCGTCGAATGCGGTGGGGACTTGCTCGGCGCCAACGTGCCCGAGTTTCTCGAATGCCTCAAGCTGCGGCGCCCCGATCCAAATGTGATTCTCGTAGCCCCGGATGCCCTCGCCGCGCTCGGTGCCAAGCGCGTGCTCCACGAGATGGGGTTAGCGATCGATCTCATCGCCGGCCCATGCACCGATACGCCGACACTTCGGGAACGCACACAGGCGCTGTGCGGCGTACCGGCGTTGAACCTGGCCGGTGGTCAGCCGGCGCCGCTGTGACGCCGATGCCGCGCGCGCCCGGCGGACGCGCGGATGCGCGCGCGAACGCTCCAGAAATAGCGCAGTCGAATGATCTCGATGCGGTCGCAGACGCTGGAAAGGCTGATGCGCAGCTCGGTATCGGTCGGGAAGTTCTTGACGACCTGGAACACGCTGCCGTCGTCCAGCGCGCGCAGCTCGTAGCGATTGCCGGATCGATCCCGCCTGAATGTCGGGTATGTGAATCCGGGCACTCGATTCTGGTCGATCATCAGAAGCGTCGCGCGCGATCGTAGTCGGCGGGCGAACTGACGGAGAAATCGCCGTTGCTTGTGCGTCTCAACGTGCGACCACCAGAGATGAGCCATCCCGATGTCAAAGCAGCCGAGGGCTTCCGGCAGCGCATACGCGTCGGCCGTGCGCAGGCTCACGTGGGGGCCGAGCCGGCGGATCGCCGCGACGGCGAGCACCTCCGGATTGAAGTCGGTCGCCACGATCGCCTTGGCCCGGGGCGCCGCCGCTTTGGTCCAATAGCCGGTTCCCGCGGCAAGCTCGAGAACCACTCGATCTTTCGTGTGTTTCGCGACCCACGCGCACAACGTGGCGAGGTCGCCCTGCCATTCGGGGAGCTCGTAAATCCGATCGTACTCGGGTGCACGATCTCGGTAATACGCCTCCATGCGCGGTCGCTCGTCTGTGAGGGAGCCCATGTCTAGTGTACGATTCCGGAAGCTGCGTTGAAATTCGCGCGTCGCAACCCTGCGAGACAAGATGGCCAAGGCTCGGCGAAGGCACCGATCGACGTCGATCATAGAGGGTAGCCGTGTGCGGGTCGTCACCCGGACGACCGCCACCAAACGGCACGTCCGACGCGCGCGCAGCGCGCACGACGCCTGGCAACATCTCGATTTCCCGCTGCAGCATCAGCAGCTCATCAATTGGTGCTGGGCCGCTATCGCGACCAGCGTCGCGCACTATTACCAGCCGCACGCTCCGTGGACGCAGTGCAAGGTCGCGAACGCCGAGCTCGGGCGACGGGACTGCTGTAGCGTCGCTGGACACCGCCGCTGCAACGTCATCGGGCATCTCGTGCAATCGCTGCGCATCGTCCATCATTTAGCGCAGCATCGCCGCGCCAAGTCGACGTTTCGGCAGACCGAGCGCGAGCTGTTCGCCGGCCGGCCGCTCGCGGCGCGGGTCGCGTGGGATGGCGGGGGGGCGCACTACGTGACGATCGTCGGCTATCAGCCCGAACGCCGCATGCTAGCGATCGACGACCCCTACTACGGCCGCTCGCATGTCCCATACGGCATGTTCTGTCGAAGCTATCGGGATCACGGCGTGTGGACCGATAGCTATTGCACCAAGCGCTGAGGAGCCCCGGCATGGCCCTGCGCCCCGCTGATCCGCCCAAGGCCGCGCGCAAGGCCGTCCATGCGACGCTCGCCGACCCGACGAGTGCCGAAGCATTCCGCACGCCCGCCGCGCGGCAAGCCGCGGCCGATGGACTGGCGCTGTCGACGCCGCACCGGGTCGCGTTGCTGCCGCTCGATCGCATCGGGCCCAAAACGTCGCTGCGATCGGACGTCCAGATGCGGGGCTGGCGGTTCCTGGTGCATCACGGGGACGATGTCGTCGCCGCGGCCCATACGGTCGCGGGGGCGCGCGGCAGGCACTCTTTCGGTCACCTCAATCAAGGGCCGTTCGTGGCCGGGACCGAGGAAGCGATCCGACGCGCCGAAACCCACCGGGTCACGCAGCAGCGGCATTTCGAGCCGATCTTCCTGATGGTGCCGGCGCTCTACGTGACAGCGCTCTGGCTGCGCGATCTCGAGGGCGACCGCGACCGCCTCATGGTCATGCCGCCCGCGCCGCAGGGGTTCACCCCCTACCGAATGGTGACACCAGACGATTTCGTCGCGCGGCTGGTGCGGCTTGCCGGCGTGCCGCGACGGCGCCCGGCGAAGCGCAGGGCACGCACCACCCGTCGATGAGCCAGCTACCTCGGCACGCCGAATCGGGAGTGCACAGGCCCCCTACTCCTCGCAGGCCGTCCGCTGATAAGCTGCAGCCAGCACGGAGAGCGATACGCGTTGGGGGGCGCCGTGCCGGAGCCACTGACCAGCACCGTAATTGCGGGGCGCGCCTCGCTTGAGCAGCATTTCCTGCTGCGCCATCTCGAGCCGGCGGCGCGCAAGCGCATCGTCGGCTATGCGCGCAACAAGCACTATGCCGCGGGCGAGACCATTTTCCTCAAGGGCTCGGCGGGCACCGGCATGATGGCGGTGCTGCGCGGCGAGGTGCGCATCAGCGCGCCGTCGCGCCAGGGCAAGGAAATCGTGCTCAATGTCATCCACCCGGGCGAGGTGTTCGGCGAGATCGCGCTGCTCGACGGCCGCGAGCGCACCGCCGACGCGACTGCGCTGACCGAGTGCGAGCTCCTGGTGCTCGAGCGCCGCGACGTGCTCGGATTCCTCGAGACCAATCCCAAGGCTTGCCTCAAGCTGCTCGAGACCTTGTGCGAGAGGTTGCGCCGGACCACGGAGCAGGTCGAGGACGTCGTGTTCCTGCAGCTGCCCAACCGCATGGCCAAGGCGCTGCTGCGCCTGACCAAGCGCGACGGCGACCACGTCAAGCTGTCGCAGCGCGAGCTCGCCAACCTGGTCGGCGGTACCCGCGAAAGCATGAACAAGTATCTCGGCGAGTGGAAACGCGACGAGGTCATCACGATCGAGGACGGCAGCATCACGGTGCACGACCGCGCTGCGCTCGAGCTGATCGCGGAAGGCGAATAGCCGCGCGGCGATTCCACCGCCTTCCTGTGAAGTGCTTAACAGCCCCGCCCGCCACGCTTCAGCCATAAAGGGCAGCGCATCGTCCTGCGGCCCGATCGGGCGCGGAGGCTGGCATGACCGGGGACTACGAGCGCACGCGGTCGCGTGCCGAGATCGACACGCGGGCGCGCACCGCCCGGGTTACCCTCGAGCGCAGCGAGTTGACGCTGGCCGCGACGTCGCGTCGGCCGTTCGTCCTGCGGCACTCGCTGGCGGAATTGTGGCGTCAGCTCACCGCGCCCTCGGGGCGCGACGAGCGCGAGGCCTGAGGCCGTCCGGCGCGCATCCGGCGCGGCCGCTGAGAGCCGAGAGTGGTGGCGGGGGGCGGAGTTGAACCGCCGACCTTGGGCTTATGAGTCCCCTGCTCTAACCAACTGAGCTACCCCGCCGCCGGGACCCTCGGCCGCAGCCGGGGGAAACGCCGTATATTGCGGGCGTCCGCGACCTGTCAAGCCGCGCGCACGGCGCCGCGGCAGCGCTCGACGCTCTGCCTCAGGCTCTGGCTCTGGTGGTGCAGAGGCCGGCCCGACCGCTGTGGCGCGGTCCCGTGATCTCCAGTAAGTTGTTCAAATGATGCCGGAACGGCCGATCATTCCGGGGGCATGTCGATGAGGCGCCGGGCGACCTGGCGGGGGTTGGGCGGCGCGCTGGGCGCGGCGTGGATCGCGCTCGCGGCGTGGCCGTGCGCGGCCCAGACCTGGGGCGACTTCATCGCCTCGCTCGGGCCGTCGACGCCGCCCGCGGCGGTGCGCGACTATCTCGCCCGCCACCCGCTCGTCCAATCCGCGCCAAAGCCGCAGTTCCGCGAGATCCGCACCGAAACCGTCGACGGCTCGGTCGCGCAATCGTTCCGGCTCGCCGGGTTCGACGGCGGCTTCGGCACCATCGAGGGGACGCGCGAGGAACGCACCCAGGGCACGCGCCGCAGCGGCGCCCAGACCGTGTCGATGACCACCGCGCTCGGCGGCCTGGTGCTGGTCTCGCTCGACAACAAGACCACCGGCGCCACGGTGTTCCTGCGCCAGATCGAGCTCGGCGGCGAGCTGCTGCCGCCGGCAAGCGGCCGCACCTTGACGATGAAGTACGAGCGCATCCAGCGCGCCGCGGATGCGATCGTCGAGGAGCTGCGCGATTGCCTGCTGACCTGGAGCGAGCCCGGCGTCGACGCGCCGCTGCTGGAGTCGCGCTGCACCGGCTCGACCCGGGTCACGACGCCGAAGCCCGACGGCACCATCGCGGTGTCGACCTCGCCCGACAATACGAATTCGACCTTCGTGTTCCGCCGCGACCTCGGCTGGCTATTCGACCAGCGCACCCGCGTGCTGGACTTCAAGCCGTAAGGAACCCTCACCCTTCCCGCGCTGCGCGCGGGCCCCTTCCCTCTCCCGCATTGCGGGAGAGGGTGGCGAGCGCGAGCGAGCCGGGTGAGGGCTCGGCGCCGAGCTCCGCGCTGACGATCCAGCCGCCGCCGAGCACGCGTTCGCCCTGGTAGAACACCGCGGCCTGGCCGGGTGCCACGCCGTCCTGCGGCCGATCGAGCGCGAGCGCTGCACCGCCCGCCGCGTCGACAAACAAGCGCCCCGGCACCGCCGGCTGGGCCGAGCGCAGCTTGACGGTGAGCGGCGTGCCGGCGGCCGGCGCGGCGGCGCCCAGCCAGTTGAGGTCGCGCAGCACGACGCGGTCGCGCGCCAGCGCGGCGCGCGGGCCGACCACGACGCGCGCGCGGGGGCTCGAGCCGCACGACATAGAGCGGAGCACCACCGCCGACGCCGAGCCCGCGCCGCTGGCCGACGGTGAAGCGCGCGACGCCGTCGTGGCGGCCGAGCACGGTGCCGTCGAGATCGACGATGTCGCCCGGCGCGTGCGCCTCGGGCCGGAGCTTGGCGACCACCGCGGCATAGTCGCCGCTCGGCACGAAGCAGATGTCCTGGCTGTCCGGCTTGGCCGCGACCGGCAAGTCGTGGCGGCGCGCGATCGCGCGGGTCTCCGACTTCGGCAGGCCGCCGAGCGGGAAGCGCAGGATCTCGAGCTGGTCGCGTGTGGTCGCGAACAGGAAATAGCTCTGGTCGCGCGCCGGATCGGCGGCACGATGCAGCTCGGGTCCGTCGGCGCCGGCGCATCGACGCACGTAGTGGCCGGTCGCCAGCGCGTCGGCGCCGAGCTCGCGCGCGGTCGCCATGAGGTCGGTGAACTTGACGGTCTGGTTGCAGCGGACGCACGGGATCGGCGTCTCGCCGCGCAGATAGCTGTCGGCGAAATCCTCGATCACCGCGGCCCGGAAGCGGTCCTCGTAGTCGAGCACGTAGTGCGGGATGCCGAGGCGGTCGGCGACGTTGCGCGCGTCGTGAATGTCCTGGCCGGCGCAGCACGCGCCCTTGCGCGCGCTCGCCGCACCGTGGTCGTAGAGCTGCAACGTGATGCCGACGACGTCGTAGCCCTGCTCGACCATGAGGGCCGCGGTCGCCGAGCTGTCGACGCCGCCCGACATCGCGACCACGACGCGCGTGTCGGCCGGGTGCTTGGCGATGTCGAGCGAGTTCATGGGTACGGCTGCCCCCACCCTACCCTCCCCCGGGCTCGCGCACGGGGAAGGAGTGATTTTCAGACGCTGAAGGACTCGCCGCAGCCGCAGCGCGCCTTCTCGTTGGGGTTCTTGAAGACGAAGCCGCTCTGCAGCTTGTCCTCCTTGTAGTCCATCTCGGTGCCGATCAGGAACATGACCGCGGTCGGATCGACGAAGATCGTCACGCCCTTGTCCTCGACGACGTCCTCGAACCGCTTTTTCTCGTCGGCGTACTCGACGAAGTAGCTGAGCCCCGAGCAGCCGCGCGTCTTGACCCCGACGCGCAGGGCGCGGACCGGCTTGTCGGCCTTCGCCATCAGCGCCTTCACGCGCGCGGCGGCGGCATCGGTAATCGTGATCACAGGCGCGGCCATGTCGACTTCCCCTCCGTCCTCACCACATGTCGAGCGCGACCTTGGCCTCTTCGGACATCAGGTCCTTGGTCCAAGGCGGCTCCCAAACCAGATTGACTTCGACCTCGCCGACCCCCGGTACCGCGGCGACCGCGTCGGCGACCTGCTGCGGCATCGCGCCGGCGACCGGACAGGCCGGCGCCGTCAAGGTCATGTCGATCGCGACCCTGCCGGCTGCGGCGAGGCGCAGCTCGTAGATCAGCCCGAGCTCGTAGATGTTCACCGGGATCTCGGGGTCGTGCACCGTGCGCAGCGCCGTGATCACCGCGTCGCGCGACGCCTCGGGTGCGTCGGGCGCCAGGGCGGTGCCGGCGTACGCCGTCACGTCCTCGGGCGGCGGACTGGGCTGAAAATCGGGCACGCCGTAGTCTTCCCGCTCGCTCATTCGGTGCTGACCTCGCGCGCGCCGCTCAGCGCAGCTTGCATGGTGTGCCAGGCCAAGGTCGCGCACTTGACCCGCACCGGATACTGGCGCACGCCGGCCAACACCTGCAGCCGATCGAGCTCGTCCGCAAGCTCGGGCGGCACCGTGTCCTCGCCCTCGCCGGCCGCCAGATGGTGGAACTTCTCGAACAGCAGGCGCGCCTGCGCCTCGGTCTTGCCGCGGATCAGCTCGGTCATCAGCGACGCCGACGCCACCGAGATGGCGCAGCCGCGACCCTCGAACGCCGCATCCTCGACGATCCCGTTCGGATCGAGTTTGAGATAGACGGTGAGCTGGTCGCCGCACAGCGGATTGCGGCCGTGCGCCGAGCAGGTCGCATCGGCGAGCGCGCGCAGATTGCGCGGATGCTTGCCGTGATCGAGGATGACCTCCTGATAGAGCTCGCGCAGGTCGTCCATCAGCCGAAGATCTCCCGAACCTTGCCGAGCGCGTCGACCAGCGCATCGACCTCGTCGGTCGTGTTGTAGAGGCCGAACGAGCAGCGTGCGGTCGCCGGCGCGCCGAGCCGCTGCATCAGCGGCTGGCAGCAGTGGTGCCCGGCGCGGATCGCCACGCCCGAACGATCGACGATGGTCGAGATGTCGTGGGGGTGGGCGCAGTCGAGCGCGAACGAGATCACGCCCGCCTTGCCCGGCGTCGTACCGTAGATGGTCAGCCCCTTGACCGCCGACAAGCGCGCCATGCCGTGCTCGAGCAGGCGGAGCTCGTGCTCGCCGATGGCGTCGAGCCCGAGCGCGCTGACGTAGTCGACCGCGGCACCCAGTCCGATGGCTTGGGCGATCGCCGGGGTGCCGGCCTCGAACTTGTTGGGCAGCGCCGCCCAGGTCGATTTTTCAAACGTTACCGTGCTGATCATGTCGCCGCCGCCCTGGTAGGGCGGCATGGCGTCGAGCAGCGCCTCCTTGCCGTAGAGCACGCCGATGCCCGACGGGCCGTAGAGCTTGTGGCCGGAGAAGGCGTAGAAGTCGACGTCGAGCGCCTGCACGTCGACCGGCAGGTGGGTGATCGCCTGGCAGCCGTCGAGCAGCACCTTGGCCCCGGCGGCGTGCGCCAGGCGGATGATCTCGGCGACCGGCAGGATGGTGCCGAGCACGTTCGACATGTGGCTGACCGCGACCAATCTGGTACGCGGTCCAATGAGCCGCGCGACGTGCTCGACCGGCACCTCGCCCTGGTCGGTGATCTGCGCGACCTTGACGACGATGCCCTTCTCGTCGCGCAAGAGCTGCCAGGGCACGATGTTGGAGTGATGCTCGAGCTCCGAGATGATCACCTCGTCGCCCGCCTTGAGGAAATTGCGGCCGTAGCTCGCGGCGACCAGGTTGATCGCCTCGGTGCCGTTGCGCGTGTAGATGATCTCGTGGCGGTGCTTGGCATTGAGGAAACGCTGGATCTTTTCGCGCGCGCCCTCGTACTCCTCGGTCGCCTTCATCGAGAGGTAGTAGGCGCCGCGATGGACGTTGGCGTAGTCCTGCTCGTAGACGCGGGTCAGCGTGTCGATCACCTGGCGCGGCTTCTGCGCCGAGGCGGCGCTGTCGAGATAGACCAGCTTCTTGCCGTAGACGGTGCGCGCCAGGATCGGAAAGTCGGCGCGCACGCGCGCGATGTCGTAGGGCGCGTTGGCGCGGCTGGGTTCGCGCAGCTTGGTCATCCCGGCCATTACGCCCCCCCTCCCGCACGCCGTGTCGCCAGCCACGCCTGGGCGTGGGTCGCGAAGGCGTCGCGTATCGCCGCGACGGAAATCTCGTCGAGCGCCTCGACAGCGAACGCCTCGACCAGCATGCGATAGGCGGTCGCCGGATCGATGCCGCGGCTCATCAGATAGAACATCGGCTCCTGGTCCAGACTGCCGATCGTGGCACCATGGCTGCAGCGCACGTCGTCGGCGTAGATCTCGAGCTCGGGCTTGCCGTCCATCTCGGCCTTGCGCGACAGCAGCAGCGCGCGGCTCAGCTGGTGGGCGTCGGTCTTCTGGGCGTGCGGCCGCACCAGCACGCGGCCCTGGAAGACGCCGCGGCCGCTGTCGTCGAGCACGCCCTTGAACAGCTGGCGCGACCGGCTGCCCGGCTGCGCGTGGTCGATGAAGGTCGTGTTGTCGACGTGCTGGCTGCCGGCGACCAAATACAGGCCGTTCATGCGGCAATCGACGCCGTCGCCGGCAATCGTCGCAGCGAGCTCGTGGCGCGCCAGGCGCGCGCCGATGTGCAGCACGAAGCCCTCGTAGCTCGCGCGCGCGGCGAGCGCGAGGCGCACCGCGGCGACGTGGAACGCCTCGGCGGCCTGGTTCTGCAGCACGTAGTGCCGCAAGGTCGCGCCGTCCTCGACCCGGATGTCGGCGACCGTGTTGGCGAAATAGCCGGCACCGCCGACGCCGGCATGGCTCTCGACCACGGTTGCCACCGCGTCGGGCGCGAGCCGGATCAGATGGCGCGGATGAAACGCCACGCCTTGTCCGTCCGGCGGGCGGCCGATCGAGACCAGGTGCAGCGGCTTGTCGAGCACGACACCGCGGTCGACCGTCAGCACCAGGCCATCGGTCAGGAACGCGGTGTTCAACGCCACCAGCGGCGTGCCGTCGTCGGCGCCCGCGAGCGCCGCCTCGGCGGCGGCCGGATCGCGCGCGATGTGGGCCGCCAGGCTCTCGACCACGGCGCCCTTGGGCAGGCCGTCGAGGGCGCTGAACGCAGGCACAAACCGGCCGTTGACGAACACCGCGCGATAGCCGTCGACCGCCAGCAGCGCGGCCTCCGGCAGCGCCTCGAGCGTCGTCGGCGCGCCGCCGGCCGGCAGCAGGCCGAGCTTGGTCAGCGCATCGAGGCTGGTGTATTTCCAGGCTTCGATCGCCGGTCCGGGCAAGCCCGCGGCGCGATAGCGCGCCAGTCCGCCGGCGCGCAGCGCGGGCAGCGGCGCGGCAGCGGAAAACTGATCGACGAAGGGCGCGTCGCCCGCCATCACGCAGCCTCGCCCAGGAATTCGCCGTAGCCCTTGCGCTCGAGCTCGAGCGCCAGCTCCTTGCCGCCCGACTTGGCGATCCGGCCGTGCGCCAGCACGTGCACGCGGTCGGGCACGATGTAATCGAGCAGCCGCTGATAGTGGGTGATCAGCAGCATGGCGCGCTCCGGGGAGCGCAGCGCGTTGACGCCGTCGGCGACGATCTTGAGCGCGTCGATGTCGAGCCCGGAGTCGGTCTCGTCGAGCACCGCCAGGATCGGCTCGAGCACCGCCATCTGCAGCACCTCGTTGCGCTTCTTCTCGCCGCCGGAGAAGCCGACGTTGAGCGCGCGCTTGAGCATCTCGTCGCCGATCTCCAGGCGCTTGGCCTGGGCGCGCACGAACTTGAGGAACTGCATGGCGTCGAGCTCGCCGGCACCGCGCTCCTTGCGCAACGCGTTGAGCGCGGTCTTGAGGAACGTCATGCCCGCCACGCCGGGGATCTCGACCGGGTACTGGAAGGCGAGGAACACGCCCTTGCGCGCGCGCTCGTCGGGCGCCATCGCGAGCAGATCCTTGCCCTGGAACCGGATGGTGCCCGCGGTGATCGCGTAGCCCTCGCGGCCGGCCAGCACGTAGCTCAGCGTGCTCTTGCCCGAGCCGTTCGGCCCCATGATCGCGTGGACCTCGCCGGCGTCGAGTGTCAGGTCGATGCCCTTCAGGATCTCGCGATCGTCGACCGCAACATGCAAATTCTTGATCTCAAGCAGTGCCATCTTAGAAGCGGTCTCCACTTTTCTCCGTCATTGCGAGCGAAGCGAAGCAATCCAGCTTCGCATCACCGCCGTCTGGATTGCTTCGTCGCTGCGCTCCTCGCAATGACGCATTAGCCGACGCTGCCTTCCAGGCTGACGCCGAGCAGCTTCTGGGCCTCGACGGCGAATTCCATCGGCAGGGTCTGCAGGACCTCCTTGCAGAAGCCGTTGACGATCAGCGACACGGCTTCCTCCTGGGACAGCCCGCGCTGGCGGCAATAGAACAGCTGGTCCTCGCTGATCTTGCTGGTCGTCGCCTCGTGCTCGACGCGCGCGCTCGGATTCCGAGACTCGATATAAGGCACGGTGTGGGCGCCGCAGCGATCGCCGATCAGCAGGCTGTCGCACTGGGTGTAGTTCCGCGCGCCCTCGGCCTTGGGCAGGATTCTGACGAGGCCCCGATACGTGTTGTCGGCGCGGCCGGCCGAGATGCCCTTGGAGATGATGCGCGAGCGCGTGTTGCGCCCGATGTGGATCATCTTGGTGCCGGTGTCGGCTTGCTGGCGGTTATTGGTCACCGCGACCGAGTAGAACTCGCCGACCGAGTTGTCGCCCTGCAGGATGCAGCTCGGGTACTTCCAGGTGATCGCCGAGCCGGTCTCGACCTGGGTCCAGGCGATCTTGGAGTTGCGACCACGGCAGGCGCCGCGCTTGGTGACGAAATTGTAGATGCCGCCGCGCCCCTCGACGTCGCCAGGGTACCAGTTCTGCACCGTCGAGTACTTGATCTCGGCGTCGTCGAGCGCGATCAGCTCGACCACCGCGGCGTGCAGCTGGTTCTCGTCGCGCATCGGCGCCGTGCAGCCCTCCAGATAGCTCACGTACGATCCGGCGTCGGCGATGATCAGGGTGCGCTCGAACTGGCCGGTCTTGGCGGCGTTGATGCGGAAATAGGTCGACAGCTCCATCGGGCAGCGCACGCCCTTGGGGATGTAGACGAACGAACCGTCGGTGAACACGGCAGAGTTGAGGCAGGCGTGCTTGTTGTCGGCGTAGGGCACGACCGAGCCCATGTACTTCTTGATCAGCTCGGGATGCTTCTGCACCGCCTCGGAGATCGAGCAGAAGATGACGCCCTTCTCCTCGAGCTTCTTTTTGAACGTCGTCGCCACCGACACGGAATCGAACACCGCGTCGACCGCGACGCCGGCGAGCAGCGCGCGCTCGCCGAGCGGCACGCCGAGCTTCTCGTAGGTCTCGAGCAGCTTGGGGTCGACCTCGTCGAGGCTCTTGGGCCCGTCCGTGGCCTTGGGCGCCGAGTAGTAGTAGGCGTCCTGGTAGTCGAGCGCCGGGAACTTGACGTGGCTCCAGATCGGCTCGGGCATGGCGAGCCAATGGCGATAGGCCTTGAGGCGCCACGCCAGCAGCCACTCGGGCTCGGCCTTTCGGGCCGAGATGAAGCGGACGATGTCCTCGCTCAGCCCCTTGGGCGCGACGTCGGTGTCGATGTCGGTGACGAAGCCGTATTTGTAGGCCTGGTCGGTGACCGACTGCAGCCGCTCGCGGGTGTCGATGGACGACGCCATGATTCGGACAGCTCCCCAACGCTCCTCAGGCCGACCGCGATGCCGCGGCTGCCCGGCGCACCGGCGGCGCCGGCTCGATCTCGATGAATCCGGGCAGCGCCGCCGCGAGCTCGGCCAGCGAGACCTGCTCGAGCGCGCCGCGCACCGCGCGGTTGAGCACGTCCCAGTGGCCGCGCAGCGGGCACAGGGTCTCGACCTTGCACGAGCCCTCGGCGCCGTCGACGCAGGCGGTCAGCGAGACCGGACCCTCGAGCGCGGCGATGATCTGGGCGACGTTGATCTGCTCGGGCGGCCGCGCCAGCACGTAGCCGCCCGCCGCGCCGCGCCGCGAGGCGATCAGCTGGCCGAGCGCCAGCAGGCGCAGCACCTTGCTGACGCTGGGCAGCGGCAGCCCGGTGGCGTCGGCCAGGTCGGGGGCGGCGAACACCACGTTGCCGCTGCGTGCCATCTGGGACAGCACGACCACCGCGTAATCGGTCATCCGGCTGAGCCTGAACACCGGGTTCTCCCAAAACAAGACCAGATTGGTCTGCTTTACCTAAGCCCTGGCGCGGGAGAAATCAACCGCCACCTGCGTTTGCAGGCGGAATGCAGGCCCGGGGCTCGATCCTGGCCGGGCCGCGACCGGCACCGAGGCGGCGCCGCGCCGCCATTTTGCATGGCAGCGCCCGGCTTTCAACCATTCAACGCCATTTGCCAGAAATCCGTTTCAAGGTCGCAGGCGCGGGCGAACAGCCGGGTCAGGTCGGGCCGGCGGGCCGCGCCGCCACGCCGCGCCTCGAGCCGGTCGAGCAGGGCGATCGCGCCCTCGGCGACCGCGCCGTAGTCGGCCCCGGCATAGGCGTCGATCCACTTGCGGTAGGGCGTCGCGGCGGCCGCGGTGGCGGCCAGGCGCTGGGCGATCACTGCATAGCCGACCACGCACGGGCTGAGCGCGACCGCCAGATCGAGCAGGTCGCCGGCGAGCCCGCAATCGAGCACGAAGCGCGTGTAGGCCAGATTGGCCGGATGCTCCGGCGTCGCGACCAGGTCGCGTTCGCTCAGGCCCCACTCCGCCGAGTAAGCGACGTGCAGCGCCATCTCGTGATTGAGGATGGCGTCGAGCGTCGCCTGGAAGCCGGAGAGGTCGCTGGTGCGTCCGTCGAGGAGGTCGGCGACCGCGTCGCT
>JACQAI010000458.1 GCA_016195115.1 Pseudomonadota bacterium | reverse complement strand
TCTGGGTCGAGGCCTCGGCCGGCGTGGTGCCGCCGATCTGCACCGAGGCGTATTGGCGGCAGGTGCCGTCATCCTCCTGGAAGGCGGCGAAGCTCTTGTCCTTGCCGGGCAGCGCCATGGCGCTCGGTCCGGTCGGCGGTGCGACCGCGCAACCGCTGAGCGCCAAACCGGTCAGCAGCGCGATCGAAGGGACAACAAGGCGCATCGGGGTATTCCTTTGCTCTGCGGGCGTGTAGCGCCCCCTCCTATATACGTCCGAGCGACACGATTCCTACCTCACCGCCGCGTTGCCGCCCCGGCCCCCCCATAAGCGTCGCTTAAGCTCGCTCCCGTAAGAAGGGTGCGACGGGAGACGTGGCAGGATGTCGAAAACCGACCAGAGCGGGTTCGAGGGACACGAGCGGCGACGCTTCAAGCGCCGCAAGGCCGAGACGCCGGCGCGCATCGTCATGGCGCGCGACACCTTGGTGTTCTGCCATACCCGCGACGTCTCGGAGGGCGGTGCCTGCGTGCGTCGGCCCCAGCGTTTCCAGGTGACCATCGGCGAGCTGCTGGTGCTCGCCGGAGAGGGCATCCTGGGCACCGGCCGCAGCGCGCGCGTGGTCCACGCATCCGGCTGCCTGCTGCACTGCGCGTTCGTCATCTAGCCGCGCCGCCAGAACCGAGACACCGCTTCAACCGTTTTGCCATGGTCACGCAACGGCAGCAGCAGGTCCATTTGGCAATGCGCTACGACCGCGACCTGTGGGCCATGGCGGCCGTTCTCGTCGAGCGCAATGGCGACGGCGCGGTCGGCGTTGCGGTCGGCAAGATCAAGGCGCTGCACGACGCCGGCGACGACGAGGGCGCGGTCGTCTGGGCCGACGTGCTGTGTGCCGTCACCCAGCTGCTCGCACAGCCGCACAAGCACCAACGATTGCACTGAGCGCGGCAGGGGCGAAGCCCCGCGAGCGCCAGAGAACAAGCGCGGCAGGGGCGCAGCCCCGCGAGCGCGATACGACCCAGCTTGGAACCGCCGGCGCGGCGCTCTAGGCTCTCTGGCGCTCACCCTGCCAGGGAGGATCACATGTTGCTGCCGCTCGACGGACGCCGGATCTATTACGACCTGATGGGGCCGGAAAAAGGCCCGGTGGTGTGCTTCACCCATTCGCTGTCGTCGGACGGCGGCATGTGGGCGGAGCAGATGCCGCCGCTGCTCGACGCCGGTTTCCGCGTGCTGCGCGTCGACATGCGCGGCCACGGCGGCAGCGACCCGGTGGCGGGCGACTACCGCATGGAGCAGCTCGCCGACGACACCGCCAGCGTGGTCGACGCCACCGGCGTCGGCCCGGTGCACTTCATCGGCCTGTCGATCGGCGGCATGATCGGCCAGGCGTTCGCGATCAAGCATGGCGCCAAGCTCAAGTCCCAGATGCTGTGCGACACCATGTCGGCGACGCCGCCCGACGCCGCCGCGGCGTGGGCGCCGCGCGTCAAGGCGGTGCGCGACGCCAACTCGCTGGCGCCGCTCGGCGACGGCACCATGGAGCGCTGGTTCACCGACGCCTTCAAACCGAAGAACCCGGGCCGCTGGAAGCAGATCCGCGACACCATCGTGTCGACCACGCCGGCCGGCTTCCTCGGCTGCGCCGCGGCGATCCAGAATTTCGACTTCGTGCCCAAGCTCCCCGGCCTCAAGGTGCCGACCCTGGTGGTGTGCGGCGACCAGGACCCCGGCACGCCGCCGGCCGGCAACAAGAAGATCGCCGAGCTGGTGCCGGGCGGCCGCTACGAGGAGATCGCCAGCGCCCGGCACTTCCCCAACGTCGAGCAGCCCGATGCGTTCAACCGCATCATGATGGGCTGGCTCGGCAAGCACCGGTAGTCTTGGGGTGCTCGCGGGAGGTCTGCCCTTGCCGCGGCTGCCCCCACCCTGCCCTCCCCCATTGCTCCGCAACGGGGGAGGGATCGCGCGGCAGAAGAGGTGTGCCCGGCCGCGCCTTTGAACTTTATCGACCGTCGACCCGTTCGGTCGTTATCGCATCAAACAAGACGGGAATGCCTGCCATGAAGACCCAGAGCTCCCTGGCCTACCTGGCCATGGCCGCGGCGCTGTTGTCGGCGTGCGGCGAGACCACGGGCGATCGCGCCGGCGGCGGTGCCGCCGTCGGCGCCGCCACCGGCGCCGGGATCGGCGCGCTCGCGTTCGGCATCGGCGCCATCCCGGGCGCGCTGATCGGCGGCGCGGTCGGCGGCGGCACCGGTGCGGCGACGACGCCCGATCAGATCAACCTCGGCGAGCCGGTGTGGAATGGCGACCGGCCGTCGGCGTTCGCGCAGAGCGCGCCGCCGCTCGCGCCGGCGACCGCCGCTGCGCCGGCGAGCGCGCCGCCGGCGCGCCTGGCGATGGCCGGCGACGACATCCGCCGGGCGCAGGCGACGTTGCGCGAGCAAGGCCTCTATCGCGGCGCGATCGACGGCATCGCGGGCCCCAAGACCAAGACGGTGCTGGCCCAGTATCAGCGGCGCAACGGCATGCCGGCGAGCGGTATGCTCGACGGTCAGACCCTGGCGCAGCTCGAGAACGATCACGCCGCTTACGGCGCGTCGGGCACCACCAAGCAGCCGTACGGCGCCGGTCGGTAGGCTCTAAGCCAACAACGCGGGGAAATGCGCTCGGGCGGCCAATCCGCCCGAGCGCGCCGCGTTTGCGGCGCTACGCCTTGTCGAGCCAGAACGTGTCCATGCGGACGACGTCGTAGATGCCGAAGTACTCGTAGGGCACGTGGCCTTTGACGTAGTTGTACCAGCCGTCGTTGATCTTCTCCCAACAGATCGGCAGCACCGGCGGATCCTGCTCCATGATCGCCTCGGCCTGGCGGATCAGCGCCAGGCGCTTGCCTGAACTGGGCGTTGTCCCAGAAGCCGTAGTTCTGCGGGCCGTTGGGGCCGTACCAGGCGTTGAAGTAGTCCGACGGGTCGAGCAGCGTCGACACGATGGCGCCGACCGCGAGGTCGAAGTTGCCGTTCTTGGTGTCGTCGAACCACACCGACTCGACGACGGTGCGCAGGTTGCACTCGACGTTGATGCCTTGCTGCAGCATCGCCTGGATGGCCTGCGACCACAGCTTGAATGACGCGACGTCGCGCACCAGGAAATCCAGACCCTTGATGCCGTTGGCGTGGCCGGCGGCGGCCATCAGCGCCTTGGCTTCCTTGAGCGCGGCGGTCGGATCGGTCTGATAGCCGACCTTCTTGGCGAGCTCTTCCTTGGGCGTCGCGAAGGCCGAGAACGGATAGATGAAACCGCCGACCATCATCGGCGCGACATCCTTGACGACGTCGACCAGCACCGGCCGGTCGAACGCCAGGTGCATGGCGCGGCGTACCCGCGGGTCGTCGAACGGCTTCTTCTTGTTGTTCACCCAGGTTCCCTGGATGACGCTCTGATAGAAGTCGGTGCCCGACATGCCTTGCGTCGCCTTGACCTTGCGCATGGTCACCGGGTCGAGCAGCCGCGCGTAGTCGATGCGGTTCGACAGGAACGCCGAGCCGAGCTCGGGCGAGAACGGCAGCGCGTGGAAGAACTCGATGCCGTCGAGATACGGCATACCCTTATTCCAGTAGTCCTTGTTCTTCTCCATCACCCAGACCTCGCCCTCGACCCGCTTGGCGGGCTTGAACGGGCCGGTGCCGGGGTAGGTCACGACGCGGCGCAGGTTGTAGGCATTGTCCTCCAGCGTTTTCTTGCGCACGATGACGTTCCAGCCGCTGGCGAACGCCGACATCATGAAGTCGGCCGGACGCGAGCTCGACAGCTTGAACTCGATGGTGTGCTTGTCGCGCGCGTTGATCGCTTCGACCGCGGCGAACAAGGTGCTGCGCGGGATGCTGATGCCCGATGGCGGCTTGGCGATGCGGTCGAAGGTCGCCTTGACGTCCTCGGCGGTGAACTCGGCGCCATCGTGGAACAGCACGTCCTTGCGCAGATGGAACGTGTAGGTCTTGCCGTCCTTGGCGATCTCCCAGCTATGCGCCAAATCGGGGATGATGGTCTTGCCGCTGTCGCGCGGATCGCGCCGCACCAGGTTGTCGAACATGCAGCCCTGGGAGCCGAGATTGTTGATCGTGCCCGACTGGTGCACGTCAAAGTGGGGCGGCCGCGAGGTCACGCCGTAGCGCAGCACGCCGCCCGACTTGGGATTGGCCTCCGGCGCCTTGAGCTGGAATTTGGAGCCGTCGAACTCGGTCGGCACCGCCGCCTGACCAGGACGCCAGCCTATTCCGTAGACGCCCGCCGCGAGGGCCGTGGTGGCGAGAAAATCGCGACGGGTCCAGCCCGAACGCGGGCGCTGTTGGTCACTCATGCGCTTGTCCTCCATCTTGGTCCTCGGGGGCATCGGCCGTGGGCCGCGGTCCCCGGTCGGCGTGGCTCGCCGCGTCTGCTGGCCCGATCATCGCCGAGCGCTGCACCGGTTTCCAGGATCATGTGCGCCGCGTGGCCGGCCTGCGCCCGGTTGCCGCACCTTTTCGGACCCGCATCCGATGTGCTCTGATCGGACCCGCGCTCGGCACGCCGACCAACCACAAGCCGTCGCAGTCCAGGGAGACGGCGTTTGACTGAAGTGGGGGCGATTTCGTCGCAAGGCGCGGCGGTCGGCGCGGCGGATCAGGCGCTGCTGCAAATCGACAATCTGCAGACCCACTTCTTCACCGCCGGCGGCGTCGTGCGGGCGGTCGACGGCGTGTCCTACACGTTGCGCAGCGGCGAGACCCTGGGCGTCGTCGGCGAGTCGGGCTGCGGCAAGAGCGTGACGGCGCTGTCGATCCTGCGCCTGATCGCCGATCCGCCGGGCCGCATCGTCTCGGGGAGCATCCGTCTCGAGGGCACCAACCTGCTCGAGCTGAGCGAGCCCGACATGGAGGCGGTCCGCGGCAACGACATCTCGATGATCTTCCAGGAGCCGATGACGTCGCTCAATCCGCTGTTCACCGTCGGCAAGCAGATCAGCGAGGCGATCGCGTTGCATCAGGGTTTGTCGCGCCGCGATGCCCTGGATAACGCGGTCACCATGCTGCGCCGCGTCCACATCCCAGAGCCCGAGCGGCGGCTTCATGCTTACCCGCATCAACTCTCCGGCGGCATGCGCCAGCGCGTCATGATCGCGATGGCGCTGTCGTGCAATCCCAAGGTGCTGATCGCCGACGAGCCGACCACGGCGCTCGACGTCACCATCCAGGCCCAGATCCTCGACCTGATGCACGAGCTCCAGGACACCCTCGGCACCGCCATCATCCTGATCACCCACGACATGGGCGTGGTCGCCGAGAACGCCGACCGGGTGGTCGTGATGTACGCCGGGCGCAAGGTCGAGGAGGCCCCGGTCGACGCGCTGTTCGAAAATCCCGGCCACCCCTACACCCGCGGCCTGCTCGGCTCGATCCCGGCCTTGGGCGCGACGCGCAACAACGCCGCGCGCACCCGCCTCAACGAGATCCGCGGCATGGTGCCGTCGCTCGCCGACCTGCCCGCGGGCTGCATCTTCGCGCCGCGCTGCGGCTTCGCCAGCGACCAGTGCCGCGCCGCCTATCCGCCGCTCGCCGAGCATCGTCCGGGTCACTGGGTGGCCTGCTGGCACGCCGATCGCCTGCTCGCGGCGGCGTCATGACGGCGGCTGTGCAAAACGGTCGCGGCCCGCTGCTCCCCGGCGGCGCAGCCGCCCCATTGC
>JACQAI010000457.1 GCA_016195115.1 Pseudomonadota bacterium | reverse complement strand
GTGCCCACAAATAACCCCTCCCCCGCGCGTCAGCGTGGGGGAGGAGTTACTTGAGCGCGTGCCACAAAGAGAGGAGGCCAACGGCACCAGATTCAGCCCTTGGGCCGCAGGTCGATCACGCGCTTGGCCTTGCCGAGCGAGCGCTCGACGGTGCCGGCGGCGGCGATCTCGACCGCCGCGGTGACGCCGATCTGGGCCTTGATGCGCTGCTCGAGCGCGCGCGCCAGCGCCGGCGGCGCGTCGGCGGCGCGCGCCTCGACCACGACCTTGATCTCGTCGAGCGCGCGCGGCCGTGTCACCTCGATGACGTAGTGCGCCGACAGCGCCGGCTCGGCCAAGATCTGCTCCTCGATCTGGCTCGGAAACAGATTGACGCCGCGGATGATCAGCATGTCATCGCTGCGTCCGGTGATGCGCGCCATCCGCCGCATCGGGCGCGCGGTGCCCGGCAGCAGGCGCGTCAGGTCGCGCGTGCGATAGCGGATCACCGGCAGCGCCTGCTTGGTCAGCGAGGTGAACACGAGCTCGCCGGCCTCGCCGTCGGGTAGGTTCCGGCCGCTCGCCGGGTCGACGATCTCCGGGTAAAAGTGATCCTCCCAGACGTGCAGGCCGTCCTTGGTCTCGATGCACTCGCACGCAACACCGGGGCCCATGACCTCCGACAGGCCGTAGATGTCGACCGCGTGCATGGCGAGGCGCGCCTCGATCTCGCGACGCATCGCGTCGGTCCACGGCTCGGCGCCGTGGATGCCGACGCGCAACGACGAGCCGCGCGGATCGTGGCCCTGGCGCTCGAACTCGTCGGCGATCGCCAGCATGTAGGACGGCGTCACCATGATGATGGCGGGCTTAAGATCGAGGATCAGGCGGACCTGGCGCTCGGTCTGGCCGCCCGACATCGGAATCACGGTGCAGCCGAGGCGCTCGGCGCCGTAGTGCGCGCCGAGGCCGCCGGTGAACAGGCCATAGCCATAGGCGACGTGGACGATGTCGCCGGGCCGGCCGCCCGCCGCCCGGATGCTGCGCGCGACCAGGTCGGACCAATGGTCGAGGTCGGACTGGGTGTAGCCGACCACGGTCGGCTGGCCGGTCGTGCCGCTCGAGGCGTGGATGCGCAGCACTTTTTCGCGCGGCACAGCGAACATCCCGAACGGATAAGTGGCGCGCAGGTCGTCCTTGGCGGTGAACGGAAAGTTTGCCAGGTCATCGAGCGATTTGAGATCGGCGGGGGCAACGCCGGCGGCGACGCACTTTGCCCGGTAGTGCGCGACGTTGTCGTAGGCGTGGCGCACGCTCCATTTGAGGCGTTCGAGCTGCAGCGCGGCGAGTTGGTCGCGGCTCGCGGTCTCGATCGGCTCGAGCGCGCTCTTGGGCGGCGGTGCGACCGACGGCAAGGTCATGGCGCGCCGCCGGCCGGGTCGGGCACGACGGTGCCGGCGATCTGCTGCGAGCGGCCGCGAAATAGCGCGATCAGCCGGCCGCTCGCGCGCTCGGTGACGTCGACGTCGTAGATGCCGGTGCGGCCGCTCACGATGCGCTCGCGCGCGACCGCCACCAAGGTCTCGCCGGCGCGGCCGGGCGACAGGAACTGGATCTCGGCGGCCGCCGCCAAGGTGCTGCGGTTGCGGCTGTTGCAGGCATAGGCGAAGGCGGTGTCGGCGAGCGTGAAGATCAGGCCGCCGTGGCACAGGCCGTGACCGTTCAGCATGTCGTCGCGCACCGCCATGGCGACCCGCGCGGCGCCGGGCAGGATTGCCTCGAGAGTCATGCCGAGCGCACGCGCTGCCTGGTCGTGCGCCAGCATCGCGGTGCCGACCGCGGCGGCCAGCGCGTCGGCCTCGGATGGCGGCGTGTCGGCCATCAGCGGCCGGTGAACACCGGCGGCCGCTTGGCGAGGAACGCCGCGATGCCCTCGCGGCAATCCTCGGTGCGGCTCGCCGCGATCTGCAGATCGCGTTCGACCGCGAGCTGCGCGTCGAGATCGTTGGCGAGCGAGCGGTTGAGCGCCTGCTTGGTGAGACCCAGGCCTTTGGTCGCGCCCGCCGCGAGCCGGCGCGCCAGCGCGCGGGCCTCGTCCATGAGCTGCGCGTCGTCGACGGCGCGCCAGATCATGCCCCAGGCGGCGGCTTGCTCGCCGCTCACCGGCTCGCCGGTCAGCGCCAGCGCGAGCGCGCGCGCCGAGCCGACCAGGCGCGGCAGGACGTAGGTGCCGCCGGTGTCGGGCACCAGACCGATCTTGCAGAACGCCTGGATGAAGCTCGCCGAGCGCGCCGCCAGCACGATGTCGCAGGCCAGCGCGAGGTTGGCGCCGGCGCCCGCGGCGACGCCGTTGACCGCGCACACGATCGGCTTCGGCAGATCGCGCAGCCGGCGCACCAGCTTGTTGTAGAGCCGCTCGATGGTGTCGCCGACGGTCGGCATGTCGAGCGACGACAGGTCCTGGCCGGCGCAGAAGGCGCGGCCGGCGCCGGTCAGCAGCAGCGCGCGCACGCCATCGTCACGCTCGGCCTGGTCGAGCGCGGCGGCGAGCTCGCGGTGCAGCTCCGGCGTGAAACTGTTGAGCTTGTCGGGCCGGTTGAGCGTGATGGCCGCGACGCCGTCCGCCTCGTCATAGCCGATCGTCGTCCAGGTCATCGCCGCCTCCCCGCAACGTGATACGAGCTACTGCTGCCACGCCGGTCATTTGCGCCGCAGAGTCCCACTGGGGAGTCATTGGGTCAAGCTGAACTGATCCCCAAGAGATACATTTATTGATACAAGAGTGTCGTTTATGTATCATATTCAGCGGTCACAGGAGGCGATCATGGCGAATCGGGCCAGGGCAGCGGCTGCGCTGG
>JACQAI010000456.1 GCA_016195115.1 Pseudomonadota bacterium | reverse complement strand
GTTGTCGATCACCGACACGACGATGGCGCGGCCCGACAGCCGGTCGGCATGCACCGACATCAGGCACAGGTTGGAGCCGCGCACGTGGCGGGTCGCCGGCGCGTCGCCCTCGGGGAGGACGCGCACGAACGGCTCGTCGGCGAAACGCTTGGCCAGGATATCGCGGACCCCGGCGACCGTGGCGCCGCCGACCAGCCGGACGTAGATCGACGACAGGATGCCGCGGCTCATCGGCATCAAATGCGGCGTGAAGTTGACCACGATCGGGCGGCCCGCAGCGGCGCTCAGCCCCTGCTCGATCTCCGGGGCATGACGGTGAGAAGCAATCCCGTAGGCGTTGATGCCTTCGGTCACCTCGCTGTAGAGCGAGCTCTCCTTGGCGGCGCGGCCGGCGCCCGACACCCCCGACTTGGCGTCGATGATGATGTCGTCGGCGTCGATCATCGCGGCCTCGACCAGCGGGATCAGCGCGAGCTGCGCCGAGGTCGGATAGCAGCCCGGGTTGGCGACCAGGCGCGCGTTGCCGATCGCCGGCCGGGCGAACTCGGTCAAGCCATAGATCGCCTGGCGCTGCAGCTCGGGTGCGCGATGCGCGTGGCCGTACCACTTGGCGTAGGTCTCGAGATCGGTGAGGCGAAAATCGGCCGACAGGTCGACGACCTTGAGGTGGCTCGGCAGCGTCGCGATGACCTCCTGCGTCGTGCCGTGCGGCAGACCGCAGAACACCACGTCGACCTGGCTCCAGTCGGCCTGGTCGACCGCGGTCAGCAGCGGCAGGCCGTAGCCCGCGAGATGCGGGAACACGGCGTCGATCGGCTTGCCGGCGTTGCGGTCGGCGGTCAGCAGGGTCAGGCGGACGCGCGGATGGCGCAGCAGCAGGCGCAACAGCTCGCCGCCGGTGTAACCGCTGGCTCCGAGAATCCCGACCCTGATCGTCTGGCCGTCCATGGCACTCGCTCCTTCTTCCGGTGTCGTTTACGTCACTGGGCCCGAAACGAAAAGGGGCGTCCCGAAGGACGCCCCCTGATTGGTCTCGCGATATCGCGCGGGGGCCCCCGCGTCACCGCTTGGAGAACTGGAAGCTGCGGCGCGCCTTGCGGCGGCCGTACTTCTTGCGCTCGACCACGCGGCTGTCGCGGGTGAGAAAACCGCCCGACTTGAGGGTCGGCCGAAGGCCCGGCTCGAAGAAGGTCAGCGCCTTGCTGATGCCGTGACGCACCGCGCCGGCTTGGCCCGACAGGCCGCCGCCGGTGACCGTCGCGACGACGTCGTACTGGCCCAGCCGATCGACCATCAGGAACGGCTGGCCGATGATCATGCGCAGCACCGGCCGCGCGAAATAGACCTCGCTCTCGCGGCCGTTGACCGTGACTTTGCCGTTGCCCGGCTTGATCCACACCCGGGCGATCGCGTTCTTGCGCTTGCCGGTGGCGTACGCACGGCCCTGCGGGTCGATCTTGGGCTCGACCGGCTCGGCGGCGGCCTCGGCCGCGGGGCCGGGCTTGCGCAGCGCTTCGAGCGCCTCCATGCCTTGACCTTGCGCCATCGCTCTAAGCGCTCCTCTTGTTCTTCGGGTTCATCGCCCCGACGTCGAGCGCAACCGGTGTCTGCGCCTCATGGGGATGGCTGGCGCCGGCATAGACGCGCAGCGCCTTCATCTGCTTTCGGCCGAGCGGGCCGCGCGGCACCATGCGCTCGACCGCCTTCTCGATGACGCGCTCGGGATACTTGCCGTCGAGCGTGGCACCGATCGTGCGATCCTTGATGCCGCCCGGAAAGCCGGTGTGCCAATGAAACTTCTTGTCGGCGCGCTTGTTGCCGGTCACCCGCACCTTCTCGGCGTTGATCACGACGACGTGATCGCCGCAGTCCATGTGCGGCGTGAAGGTGGTCTTGTGCTTGCCGCGCAGCCGCATGGCGATCACCGACGCCAACCGGCCGAGCACGACGCCGTTGGCGTCGATCACGACCCATTTCTTTTCGATGTCGCTCGGCCGCGCCTGGTAGGTCTTCATGATCGGTCCATCAGCCGGGGCCGCCGAGGGCAGCCCCTGTCGTTCGGGAGGCGACGAAATAGGCCTTTCGATGCTCGAGGTCAAGCGCAAAGGCGCGGTTTTGCAGGGTTTTTGCAAGAGGTATTATAATACCTCAAGCGGACGCGATGGACAGAACGCACGCCAGCCTGGGAAGATCGGGGGCCGCAAGCCGCAGGATGGCCGCCCGTGCCCAGCGACGCGATCCCCGCGATCTTCGCCAAGACCGCCACGACCTATCTGGAAGCCAAGCCGCACGGCTTCGAGTTCGCGTTCCCGAACGCCGCCAACATGGCGAGCCTGGTCAACCGCATCTTGCGCGGCGCCGAGTACGCGTTGCCCGACCTGCCCGGCTACGCGCCGCGCCTGATCGTCGACATCGGCGCCAACGTCGGCGCCGCTGCGGTGTCTTTCGCTCTGCGCTATCCGGACGCCGAGATCCACTGCTACGAGCCGTCGCGCCACAACATGGCCTTCCTGGCGCGCAACGTCGCGACCCTGCCGCACATCCGCAGCCATGCCTACGGCCTGTCGGACCGCGAGCAGGAGGTCGATCTCCATCTCGGGTTCGGCCAGTCGATGCAGTGCTCGGTGATCCCGAGCCGCGAGACTGGCGCGGCGACCGAGCGCGTGACCCTGCGGCGCGCCCGCCCCGAGCTCGAACGCATCGGGCTGGCCGCCGGCGGCGCCCTCATCAAGCTCGATACCGAGGGCTGCGAGCTGCCGATCCTGACCGACATCGCACCGCTGCTCGGCGCCGTCGATCTGCTCTATGTCGAATATCATTCGGAGGCGGATCGGCGCGCGATCGAGCGCCAGCTCGGCGAGCGCTTCCTGCTCGCAACAGCGCGCGCCCATCATCCGCATCGCGGCCTCAACCTGTACGTTGCCCAGGCCCTCGTGGCCGCCTACCCGGTGCTCGACGAGCTGCGCCTGCCCCCCTCCGGCCCAGCCGCGCCTTGAATCTCGTTGCCGAGAGCTACAGATTCGTCCGCGGAGGCGTGTGCGCATGACCACCAACGAACCCATCCTGCTCCGCAGCGACCGCGACGGCATCACGACCCTGACGCTCAACCGGCCGCAGCAGCGCAACGCGCTGACCCGCGCGCTGATCGCCGAGCTGCACGACGCACTCAACAAGATCGCCGCGGACAAGACGATTCGCGTGGTCGTGATCGCGGCCAGCGGCCCGGCGTTCTGCTCGGGGCATGATCTGCGCGAACTGCGCGCCAACACCGAGCCGACGTTCTACGACGCCGTGTTCAGTGCCTGCAGCGCCATGATGCTCGCGATCGTCAAGCTGCCCCAACCGGTGATCGCGCGGGTCCACGCGACGGCGACCGCCGCCGGGTGCCAGCTGGTCGCCAGCGCGGACCTGGCGATCGCCGCCGAGACCGCCCGGTTCGCCACGCCGGGGGTCGACATTGGGCTGTTCTGCTCGACGCCCATGGTCGCGGTAAGCCGCAATCTCAGCCGCAAGCGGGTCATGGAGATGCTGCTGACCGGCGAGATGATCGATGCCGAGACGGCAACCCAGCTCGGTCTGATCAACCGCGCCGTGCCGGCCGACCAGCTCGACGCCGAGATCGCCCGCGTCGCCAACCTTATCGCGGCGAAATCGGCGCTCACCCTGCGGATCGGCAAGGAAGCGTTCTACCGCCAGCTCGAGCTGCCCCAGGCCGATGCCTACAGCTACGTCAACGCCGTCATGACGCGCAACATGGCAACCCGCGACGCCGCCGAAGGCATCGACGCCTTCCTCGCCAAGCGCCAGCCCACTTGGTACGACGCGTGAACCACGACCGTTACGACGACGCCTATCTGCGCAGCATTCTCGACCAGGCGAAGACCATCGCGATGGTCGGCGCCAGCACCAGCTGGAACCGGCCGAGCTACTTCGCTTTCAAATACCTCAAAGGCAAGGGCTACCGCATGATCGGCGTCAACCCGGGCGCGGCCGGCGAGGCGCTGCTCGGCGAGACCGTCTATGCGTCGCTCAAGGACATTCCGGTGCCGGTCGACATGGTCGACATCTTCCGCAAATCCGAGGCCGCGGGCGCGATCACCGACGAGGCGATCGCGATCGGCGCCACGATCGTGTGGATGCAGATCGGCGTGCGCGACGACGACGCCGCGGCGCGCGCCGAGGCCGCCGGACTGAAGGTCGTGATGAACCGCTGCCCGAAGATCGAGTACGGCCGGCTGCACGGCGAGCTCGGCTGGGGCGGCTTCAATTCGGGCATCATCTCGAGCCGGCGCAGGAGGATCTGAGGCATGACGACCGATCGGCCGACCGGGTTCGGCTTCGAGACGCGTTCGGTCCATGCCGGCGCCAGCCCCGACCCGACCACCGGTGCGCGCAACACGCCGATCTTCCAGACCACGTCGTACGTGTTCAACGACGTCGACCACGCGGCGTCGCTCTTCAACCTGCAGACCTTCGGCTACATCTACTCGCGCCTGACCAACCCGACGACCGCGGTGCTCGAGGAGCGCCTTGCCGCGCTCGAAGGCGGCCGCGGTGCGACCTGCGCGGCATCCGGCCACGCGGCCCAGATCCTGGCGTTCTTCCCCTTCATGGAGCCGGGCGACGGGTTTCTGTCGTCGCGCAAGCTCTACGGCGGCTCGATCACGCAGTTCAACCACACGTTCAAGAAATTCGGCTGGAACGTCACGTTCGTCGACTCCGACGACCCCGAGAACTTCCGCAAGGCGATGACGCCCAAGGTCAAGGCGATCTTCTGCGAAAGCCTGGCCAATCCGGGCGGCGTGATCACCGACCTCGAGGCGGTCGCCAAGATCGCGCACGAGCACAAGGTGCCGCTGATCGTCGACAACACCATGGCGTCGCCCTATCTGTGCCGGCCGTTCGAATGGGGCGCCGCCCTGATCGTGCACTCGACGACCAAGTTCCTCTCGGGTCACGGCACCTCGATGGGCGGCGCAGTGATCGACTCGGGCGCCTTCGACTGGGCGCAGAGCCCGAAGTTCGCCGGCCTGACCGAGCCGTCGCCGGCCTATCACGGCTTGCGCTTCCACGAGACCTTCGGCGACATGGCCTTCACGGTGCACGGCCACGCCATCGGGCTGCGCGATCTCGGGCCGACCATGGCGCCGATGAACGCCTTCCTGACCCTGACCGGCATCGAGACCCTGGCGCTGCGCATGGAGCGCCACTGCGCCAACGCCCAAGTGGTCGCCGAGTGGCTCGAGAAGCATCCCGACGTATCCTGGGTCTCGTACGCGGGGTTGCCTTCGAGCCCCTATCACGTGCTGGCGAAGAAATACCTGCCGCGCGGCAAGGGCTCAGTGTTCACCTTCGGGGTCAAGGGCGGTTACGAGATGGGCGTCAAGGTCGTCGAGACGGTCGAGCTGTTCTCGCACCTCGCCAACATCGGCGACACGCGCAGCCTGATCATCCACCCGGCCTCGACCACGCACCGCCAGCTGACCGACGAGCAGCGCACGGCGGCCGGCGCCGGCCCCGACGTGGTGCGGGTGTCGATCGGCATCGAAACGGTCGACGACATCATCGCCGATCTCGACCAGGCGCTGCGCAGCGCGACGCGGCGCAATGCCTAGCGCGACGCTCGGCCACGCTGCCGCGCCCGCCGTCCGGCGCGGCTTGCTCAGCCGCATGTTCGGCGCCTTCGCGGGGCGCCGGCGCGCCGCGGACGGCCCTGCCGGGCTGACCGCCTACGATTTCGAGTTCCAATCGATCGACGGCGAGCCTTTGAAGCTGTCGGAGTGGCGCGGCCGCGCCCTGCTCGTGGTCAACACCGCCTCGCAGTGCGGCTTCACCCAGCAATATAACGGGCTGCAGCACCTGCATCAGACCTATGGCGAGCGCGGCCTCACGGTGATCGCCGTGCCGAGCAACGACTTCGGCGGCCAGGAGCCCGGCACTGAGGCGCAGATCAAGGCGTTCTGCGGCTCGCGGTTCAACGTCGCCTTTCCGCTGACCGCCAAGACGCAAGTGGTCGGCGGCGAGGCCCATCCGTTCTACCGCTGGGCCGCGCGCGAGCTTGGCCCCGCGGCGCGGCCGCGCTGGAACTTCCACAAGTATCTAGTCGCTCGCGACGGCCGGCTCGACGACTGGTTCTCGACCGTTACCGGCCCGACATCGAAGCGCGTCGTCGGCGCCATCGAGCGCGTGCTGGCCGAGCCGACCTGATTTTACCATCGTAAAAGGCGATTTCACTTTCGCCCGATCCCGGCAATTGATGTCTGGCGGGTCCAACTTGGGCCGCGCCGCACTGTCGGGAGGGACGAAATGCGCGTCTATTTCATGACCAACCGGAACCAGCGGGAAGTCATGCCTCACCCGGAGTTCGGCTTCACGCCGACCGACAACATCGCGCTCGGGCATGCCGAAATCGATGGCGCGACGGCGAACGAGGACGACATCGACCCGCTCGCGTTCCGCTTGACCGTCCGCGGCGTCGACCAGATCCCGGAGGACCTCGCGCATGAGATCGAGCAGAGCAACGGCAGTCACCTGCTGTTCTACGTCCACGGCTTCAACTATGCCTTCCGCGAAGCGATGCAGCGCACGACTTGGCTCAGCGGCTGGTTCGGCGCCGGCCAGTATGGCGTCTCCGGTCCGGCGCTGTGTTTCAGCTTTCCGTCGCGCGGCAGCACCATCAGCTTCGAGAAGGACCCCAAGAGCATGCACGCACTGTTCGGCAGCGCCTATCAGGAGGACTACCAGCGCGCGACCGAGTCGGCGCGCGCCGCGGCCCGCGCGCTCGGCTACATGGCCACGCTCGCCCGGCGGTTCCGGGCGTCGCGGCGTCCCGCGCACGTGACATTGCTGGCGCATTCAATGGGCAATCACGTGCTGGGTGCCGCGCTCGGGGCGGCACGCGACAGTGAGGGCCTGCCCGCGGCCGACAGCTTCGACCGAGTCATCCTGGCGGCATCTGACGAGACGCGCCCGAGCGTCGACGACGGCGGGACGTTGCGGCTCGCGGGCCAGATCGGCCGGAAGGTCTACGTCTACTACAATCGCCAGGATCTACCGTTGCTCGTCAGCCAGAAGGTCCACGGCGACGAGCGGTTGGGCCGCGAGGGGCCGCCCACGACCGGCAATCCCGCCGCGCCGTTCCGCCTGCCGGCCAATTTCCAGGTGATCAACTGCTCGACCGCGAGCCCGCTCGACCCCCAGGCGGACCAGGACTGGCAGCACCACCAGTACTACCGGCTGTATCCCTGGGTGCGCGACGACATGGCGCTGGTGATGCGCGAGGCCGCGGACGACCTCAAGGACTTTCCCCAACGCCGCCGCAGTTTCGAGGCGTCCGGCCTGATCGACCTCGACTCACCCGAGATGATGTCGGTGTCGCTGATGCACCCGCTGGTCACCGTGGGATGACGCGTCAGCCCGGCAGCAGGTTCGAGATCTCGATCAGGTTGCGGTCGGGATCTCGGAAATAGATCGACAGCAGCGTGCCGGTGGCGCCGACGCGCTCCGGCCGTGGCGCTCGAGATGGTCCGCCCACGCGGCGACCGGCGTGCTGCTGAGGAAGCACAGATCGGCCGAGCCGGGGGTCGGCTGCGCCGCCACCAGCTTGATGTCGTTGCGGCGCGGATGGACGTTGATCTTCTGATTGCCGAAGCGCAGCGACTTGCGGCCGGCGCCGTAGCTCACCTCGGTACAACCGAGCACGCGCGTATAGAAGTCGAGCGTCGTCGCCATGTCGGCCACGGTCAGGACCAGATGGTCGAGCGACTCGATCTTGGGCGTCGCCATGGCAGCCCTCCTAGCGCGGCAGGGGCGGAAGCCCCGCGAGCGCCAACGAAACAATTAGCGCGCGAGTGCCACGGCCGCGCTAGGGATTTTGTGGCGCTCGCGGGGGCTGCACGCCCTGCCGCGCTAGTCCGCGGTGCCCGCCGCCGGAGACCGCGCGACCGGCTGGCGCCGTGCCCCCGCGCGATCGGACGGCAGCAGCAGGCTGACCAGGGCGACCACGGCGGCGAGCCCGGCGAGCACGCCGAACAACAGGCTGATGTCGCCGGCGCGGGCGTAGATCGCCGCCACCAACGGGAACGACAACGCGCTCACCGTGATGGTTAGCACGAACTTGACGCCGAAGGCGGTCGCCCGCCAGCGGCCCGGCGTGTAACGCGCCAGCAGGCCGTTCTCGACCGGAATCGTCGCGACCTGCAGGGTCATCGCCGCGACCACCGCGGCGATCAGCGGCATGCCCGACAGACCGACGACCAGCGCCAAGAACGGAATCTG
>JACQAI010000455.1 GCA_016195115.1 Pseudomonadota bacterium | reverse complement strand
GTGTCGTTGTGGCAGTGGATGGCCAGCCGATCGCCGGGGATCTGCTCGGCGATCAGTCCGACGATGCGCTCGACCTCGTCCGGCAACGTACCGCCGTTGGTGTCGCACAGCACGACCCAGCGCGCGCCGGCCTGGTGGGCCGACTTGACGCACGCCAGGGCGTAGGCCGGGTTGGCCTTGTAGCCGTCGAAGAAGTGCTCGGCGTCGAACAGGGCTTCGCGTCCCCGCCCCATCACGTGGGCGATCGACTCGCCGATCATGTCGATGTTCTCGGTGCGCGGAATCCCGAGCGCGGTGTCGACGTGGAAGTCCCAGGTCTTGCCGACCAGGCACAGCGCCGGCGCGCCGCTGTTGAGCAGCGCCGACAAGCCGGGATCGTTGGCGGCGCTGCGGCCGGGCCGGCGCGTCATGCCGAAGGCGGTGAAGCGGGCGCCCGCCAACGCCGGCGGCGCCGCGAAGAAGGCGTCGTCGGTCGGATTGGCGCCTGGCCAGCCGCCCTCGACATAATCGATGCCGAGCTGGTCGAGCGCGGCGGCGATCGCGACCTTATCCGCGACCGTGAAGTCGACGCCCTGGGTCTGGGCGCCGTCGCGCAGGGTCGAATCATAGAGATAGATGCGCTCGGCCACGGTCGCTCACTAACTTGGGATCGCCAATCGGCCCCGTGTTTAGAGGCTTTGGCGGCAGAAAGCAAAAGCCTGCGCCGCGGCGGGCGTTTGCAAGTGCGCCGATTGGCTCTAGGCTTTGGGCCAACAAGACGCCGAGCTCGCGGGGGAGATCGACCCATGACCAAGCGCAACGCGCGCCACGCCTTCATGCTGGGAGCGGCCCTGGCCGCGGTCACCGCGATCGCGCCGGCCGCCGCCCAGAACAAGGCCGACGGCAAGGACATGAACCTGGCCGGCTGGAGCGACCTGCAGGGGCGCAGCGCCTACCAGCCGCTGGTCCACGAGCAGAACGGCCGCTGGATCGCCTATATCGGCCACCACGGCGGCACGCCCACCGTGCCCCAACCGGTCAACCCGCTGACCGGCCAGGCCGAGAACAACGGCACCTCGATCCTCGACGTCACCGACCCCAAAAACCCCAAGTACCTCCACCACATCCCGGGCGACCAGGGCAACTACGAGGACGGCGGCGCGCAGATGGTGCGCGTGTGCGACGGCAAGACCCTGCCCAAGGGCGATCCCAACAAGGTCTATCTGCTGCGCACGTTCGGAAATGCGGGACACCAAGTCTTCGACGTCACCGACCCCGCCAAGCCCGTCAAGCTCAGCGAGATCATGGGGCTGCACGGCACGCACAAGAACTGGTGGGAGTGCGACACCGGCATCGCCTACCTGGTCTCGGGCGTGCACGACTGGCGCGTCCACCGCATGACCATGATCTACGACCTCAGCGATCCCGCGAAGCCGGTGAAGATCCGTGAGTTCGGCCTGGTCGGCCAGCAGCCGGGCTCGACCGGCGACGTGCCGACCATGCTGCACGGGCCGGTCTCGACCGGCCCCAGGGGAAACCGGGTTTATTTCGGCTATGGGACGAACAGCGGTGGCGTGCTGCAGATCGTCGACCGCGAGAAACTGCTCAACGGTCCGAAGGAGCCGACCCCGGAGAACCTGCTCTACCCCCAGGTCGGCCGCCTCGACATGATGCCGTGGAACGGCGCGCACACCGTGTTCCCGATGCTCGGCGTCGAGCTGCCGCAGTTCGCCCACGACAAGGTCGGCCGCGTGCGCGATTTCATCGTGCTGACCGACGAGGCGATTAAGAACGTCTGCGACGAGGCGCGCCAGATGGTGTGGATCGTCGACATCAGTGTCGAGTCGCGGCCGTGGCCGGTCTCGAGCTGGACCGCCGACGAGACCGCGGAAAACTACTGCGCGCGCGGCGGCCGTTTCGGCACCCACTCGTCGCACGAGAACTTCACGCCGATCTACTACAAGCGCCTGATGTTCTTCGCCCATTTCAACGGCGGCGTGCGCGTGGTCGACGTCCGCGACCCCTACCATCCCAAGGAAGTCGGCTTCTACGTGCCGGCGACCACCGACAAGACCGACAAGCGCTGCGTCAAGGTCGGCGACAAGGAGGAGTGCAAGATCGCGATCCAGACCAACAACGTCGAGGTCGACGACCGCGGCCTGATCTTCGCGGTCGACCGCGCCAACACCGGCATGCACATCCTCGAACTGACCGGCGAAGCGAGGAAGATCGGCAACTTCCCGGACTGACGCGTCGGCGCTACGGCGTCGCCTGAGGCTTGAGCGAACGCAGATACGCGACGATGGCGTCGAGGTCGGGGGCGCGGATGCGCGCGTAGTAGCGGTAGGCCATCGGCGGTGACAGCTGCTTGTCCTGCAGGCCGATGCCCTTGGTGATCGCGCGCTTGATCTGGGCTTCGGTCCACTTGCCGATGCCGTGTTGCGGATCGGGGGTGATGTTGGGCGGCACCGCGACGCCCCACGGCCCCGGAATGCCCGGCCCGCCGGCGCCGACGCGCGCGAGGTCGCGCCGGCCGTTGACCAGCGGGCTGTGGCACTCGACGCAGTGGCCGAGCGGCCCCGCGAGATATGCGCCGTACTTGACCTTGTCGGCGCGCGGCATGTCGGCGACCGTGCCCACCGGCGGGCCGTAGCTCGGCGGCAAGGTGATGCGGTAGACCGATTTCGGCACCGCGTTGCGCACCGGCTTGACCTTGCGGAGATAGGCGACGATGGCGGTCACGTCGCCGTCCGACATGCCGCGGTAGAGCTCGATCGGCATCGGCGGCCCGATCAGGCTGCCGTCGGGCCGCCGGCCCTCGCGGATCGCCGCGACGATCTGGGCGTCGGTCCAGGCGCCGATCCCGGTCTCGCGATCCGGGGTGATGTTGGCGGCGTAGGCGGTGAAGGGCGCCTCGTCGAACTTGGTGCCGCCAGCGAGCTCGCGGCCGGGCACCGGTCCCTCGGGGGTCTGCGGCGTGTGGCAGTTGCCGCACGCCACGATGCTGCCCATCAGATAGGCGCCGCGCTCGTACGGCGTTTCGGCGCCGACCGGCGCCGCGCCGGTCATCGCAGCCGCAACCATCACGCCAAGGACCGCGTTGCGGATCGTCATGCTCGCACCGCCGTCATGCCGTGCGGCGCCAGGTCGTGCCCTGGGGCCCGTCCTCCGCCAGGTCGTGCCCTGGGGCCCGTCCTCGAGCAGCACGCCTTGCGCCAGCAACGCGTCGCGGATGCGATCCGCGGCAGCAAAATCCCTGGCCTTGCGCGCCGCGTTGCGTGCCGCGATCTGCGCGTCGATATAGGCAGGATCGACGACCGCCGCGCTGGGCGGTGTCCAGGCGAACCAAGTTTCCGGATCGGCCTGCAGCAGACCGAGCAGCCGACCTGCGGCCAGCAGCTGGCCCTTGAGGGTCGCCTGGGTCGCCGGATCGTTGGCTTTATTGAGCTGGGCCAGCACGCCGTGCAGCTCGGCGATCGCCGCCGGGGTGTTGAGATCGTCCTCGAGCGCCGCGACGAACGCGCTGGGCGGCGGCGCGTCGGCCGCCGGCACGCCGGCGAGCCGGCGCAGCGCCAAATAGAAGCGGTCGAGCGTCAGGCGCGCCGCCTGCAGCCCCTCGGCCGTCCAATCGAGGGGCTGATGATAGTGCGCGCCCAGCAGGTAGAAGCGGATCGCTTCTCCCGGCGTTCCCGCCAGAGCGTCGCGGATGGTCACGAAGTT
>JACQAI010000417.1 GCA_016195115.1 Pseudomonadota bacterium | reverse complement strand
GCTCTACAGCCGCGGCAAGAGCGAGTTCGCCCAGGCGCTCGACAAGGTCGAGCCCGAGCCCGCGGTGATCGCGGCGCTCGACAAGGTCGGCAGGCTCGCGACGCCGGACACCAGCGTCGACACCCTGGTCCAGTCGTCGGCCGAGCCGACCGTCCAGGCGCCGGTGCCCCATTCGCTCGCCGAGCTCAACAAGTCGATCCAGGCGGGCGGTGAGCGGCTGCGCCAGTCGGTCCGGCTCGGCGCCCACTTGCACACGGTCTCCTAGACCGACCGTCCGGCCCGCTGGATCTAGCGTCGGCGCGGCGGATGCGCTAGACAGCCTCTCGGCCATGAAGATCCGCATCGAATACTGCACCGCCTGAAACTACGAACCGCGGGCCCTCCGTGCGAAGGCCCAGCTGGAAAAGGCCGGTGCCCAGGTCGAGCTCGTGAAAGCGGGCGGCGGTGTTTTTGAGATCTCGGTCGATGGCAAATTGAGCTTCTCCAAGAAGAAGCTGGGGCGCTTCCCGACCGACGACGAAGTGGTCGCGCTGGGCCGCCGCTGACCCGAGTCCCGCTCCCTTCGACCTGAAGCCGGCTCACTTGCGGCGCCGTCCGGGCGCGCGCAAGCTGGCGTTATGGCCGGAATTTCCCCCAATCGGCTCTAGTCGGATGAGCCGCATTCGTCACTGCGCGAGTATCGGGCGATGGCCCTGCGCCTGCCGCCGCTGAGCGCGCTGCGCCTGTTCGAAGCGGCTGGCCGCCATCTCAGCTTCAAGCTCGCCGCCGAGGAGCTGCGCCTGACCCCGAGCGCGGTCAGCCACGGCATCCTCTCGCTCGAGCGCTGGCTCGGCCTCGACCTGTTCGAGCGCGGCGCCCGCGGCCTCGCGCTCACCGCGGCCGGGCGCGATTACCTGCCCTACGTGTCCGAGGCGCTGACCATGATCGCGACCGGCACCCAGCGCCTGCCGAGCCGGCGTGCCGACCGCAAGATCGTGATCTCGAGCGCGCCGGCGTTCGCCGCCCGCGTCCTGCTGCCCAACCTGCATCGCTTCCGCGCCCGCCATCCCGACATCACGGTCGCGATCGATAGTTCGTTGCGCCAGGTCGGCTTCCCGATCGACGGCGTCGACCTGGCGATCCGGCTCGGCCGCGGCTCGTGGCCCGGCCTGTCGTCGGTGCGTCTGCTCGGCGAGCGCCTGGTACCGGTCGCCGCGCCCGGCTATCTCGCAAGCCTCGCGCGTGGCGACGGCGGTGCGCCCGACCTCGGACGCGCGACCCTCATTCACCTGAGCTCGGCGACCGAGGATTGGTCGGCCTGGGCCGACGGCACCGCGACCGACGGCCTCGACCTGGCGCGCGGCGTCATGGTCGACACCATCCAGCTCGCCATCGAGGCGGCGGTCGCCGGTCTCGGCGTCATGATGGGACGCCGGCCGCTGATCGACCGCGAGCTCGCCGCCGGTGCGCTGGTGCCGGCGTGCGACCGCGCGATCGACGCCGCTACCGCTTACTGGCTGGTCGGCGCCGAGAGCGCCGAGGCGCGGCCCGACATCGCCGCGTTCAAGCGCTGGGTGATCGACGAGGTCGCGCGGCTCTAGCGATCCCTCTCGGTGGGGAGAGGGAGTTGAGCGCTGCTCACGTCGCCGTGCAGAGCTTTCATTTGTGGTGCCCACCGGCACTGCCCATGTTGGGTGTCGCGAGCAGGGAGGCGGCCAATGCAGGCTGAGGCGCGAACGGCGGCGCACGTGACGGCACGGGTCGGATGGGGCAGCACGGCGACCTTGGTGCTGGTCGCCGGCGCGATCGTGATCTCGACCGGGCTGGGCATCCGCCAGACTTTTGGCATCTTCCTGCAGCCGTTCTCGGCCGACCGGGCGCTGCCGATCACCGTGTTCGCCTTCGCGGTGGCGCTGCACAATCTCGTGTGGGGCATGATCCAGCCGGTCGCCGGCGCCGCGTCCGACCGCTTCGGCGCGGTCGCGGTGGTCGCGTTCGGCGCGGTCGCCTACGCCGCCGGCCTGGCGTTGACCGCGGTCGCCGACGGCACCGTGCTGGTCATCGTCGGTGTCGGCCTGTTGACCGGCATCGGCGTCAGCTGCACGAGCTTCGGCGTCGTGCTGCCGGCGGTCAGCCGGGTGGTCGCGCCGGAGCGGCGCTCGGCCGCCGCGGGCCTCGTGAGCGCCGGCGGCTCGGTCGGCCAGATGGCGATCATCCCGCTGACCCAGGGCGCGATCGATTTCGGCGGCGTCGAGTTCGGCCTGCTGGGCCTGGCGGCGCTCGCCCTGCTGCTCGCGCCGTTCGGCCTGCTGCTCGACCGCCGTGGCGGCGCGATGCCGGCGGCCGCGGCGCCGGCCCAGCGCCAGCCGACCTTGCGCGAGGCGCTCGTCGAGGCCGCCGGCCACCCGGGCTATCGGCTGCTGACGCTCGGCTTCTTCACCTGCGGGTTCCAGCTCGCCTTCATCGTCACCCACCTGCCCGGCTATCTGGTGACCTGCGGCATCCCGCCGTCGGTCGGCGCGTGGGCGCTCGCGGTGGTCGGCCTGTTCAATGTGATCGGCTCGTGGGGCTGCGGCTGGCTCGGCGCGCGCTATCCGATGCAGCATCTGCTCGGCTGGATCTACCTGCTGCGCGGCGCCGCGATCGTCGCCTTCGTGCTGCTGCCCAAGTCGGACATGGGCGTGCTCGTGTTCGCCGCCGTCATGGGCCTGCTCTGGCTCGGCACCGTGCCGCTGACCAGCGGCCTGATCGGCCGCATGTTCGGCGTCACCCACATGGGCACCTTGTTCGGCATCGCGTTCATGAGCCACCAGATCGGCTCGTTCCTCGGCGCCTGGCTGGGCGGCGTCACGTTCGACCTGACCGGCTCCTACGTCGCCTTCTGGTGGCTGACCGCGGCGTCCGGCGTGATGGCCGCTCTGGCCAATTTCCCGATCAAGGATAGCCCGCGCCTGCAGCCTGCCTGAGCGGTTTGCGGTGCCGCGCAGTTGCCGCTATCAAGGCGCATGGCACCGTCGGCCCGCGCGCGCATCGTGATCACCAACCGCGTCCACCAGGCGGTGCTCGACCTGCTCGAGCCGCGCTTCGACGTCGTCGCCAACCGCGATCCCGAGCCGTGGCCGCGCGCGCGGCTGCTCGAGCACGGCGCCGAAGCGCGCGCCCTGATCGCGTTCATGCCGGATCGGGTCGACGACGCGTTCCTCGCCGCCTGTCCGCGCCTGGCGCTGATCGCCGCCGCGCTCAAGGGCTACGACAATTTCGATGTCGCGGCGTGCACCCGCCGCGGCGTGCGCCTGACCATCGTGCCCGATCTCCTGACCGTGCCGACCGCCGAGCTCGCGGTCGGGCTGACGATCGCGGTGGCGCGCCATCTGCTCGCGGCCGACGCGCAGGCTCGCACGGGTTTCAGCGGCTGGCGGCCGACCTTCTACGGCGGCGGGCTCGACGGCAGCACCGTCGGGATCGTCGGCATGGGCGCGCTCGGCCAAGCCATCGCGGCGCGCCTCGCGGGTTTCGGCTGCTCGCTGCGCTACGCCGATCCGCGTCGGCTGGCATCCGATGACGAGGCGCGGCTGGGCCTCGCGGTGCTGCCGCTCGACGTCCTGCTGGCGACGAGTGATTTTGTGCTGCTCGCCGCCCCCTATCATCCCGGCAGCCACCATCTGATCGATCGCGCCGCGCTCGCGCGCCTGAAACCGGGGGCCTATCTCGTCAATCCCGCGCGCGGCTCCTTGGTCGACGAGGTCGCGGTCGCCGACGCGCTGGCGGTGGGCCGCCTCGCCGGCTACGCCGCCGACACCTTCGAGATGGAGGAATGGGCGCGACCGGATCGCCCGTCGGCAATCGCTCCAGGCCTGGTCGCCGATCGCGCCCGCACCGTGCTGACGCCGCATCTTGGCTCGGCGGTCGCCGAGGCGCGGCTGGCGATCGAGCTCGCGGCGGCCGACAACCTGGTACGCTGGCAGGACGGCGCGCCGCTGGTCGGCTGCGTCAACCCGGAGGCGATACCATGAGGCTGCAATTCGTCGGCTGCGGCGATGCCTTCGGCAGCGGCGGCCGCTTCAACACCTGCTTCCATGTCAGCGCGGCCGAGACCCGGTTCCTGATCGACTGCGGCGCCTCCTCGATGGTGGCATTGCGTCGCTGCGGCCTCGATCTCAATGCGATCGAGACCGTGTTCGTCAGTCATCTTCATGGCGACCACTTCGGCGGGCTGCCGTTCTTCATCGTCGACGGCCAACTGGTCAGCAAGCGCGCCGGCCCGCTGACCATCGCGGGGCCGCCCGGCCTGCGCCAGCGCCTCGCCGAGGCGATGGAGAATGCCCTGCCAAATTCGACCAAGGTGTCGCGCAAGTTCGCGACCGAGATCGTCGAGCTCGAGCCCGGGCGGCGCGTCACCATCAACGGCGTGACGGTGACGCCATACCTGGTCGACCATTCGTGCGGCGCGCCGCCGTTCGCGCTGCGCTTCGAGGTCGACGGCAAGATCGTGGCCTATTCCGGCGACACCCAATGGACCGACGCGCTGGTGTCGGCCGGGCGCGATGCCGACCTGTTCATCGCCGAGGCGTATTTCTACGACAAGCCGATCAAGTGGCACCTCGACGTCAAGACCTTGCTCGCGCATCGCGCCGAGATCCGGCCCAAGCGCCTGATCCTGACCCACATGAGCCCCGACATGCTCGACCGGCCGGCGCCCGACGGCTGCGAGAAGGCCGAGGACGGCATGGTGATCGAGCTCTAGGCGGCAGGCGCAGCCCCACGGCACGCCGTGCGGTTCGTGTGACAAGTTTCGCTTCGGGGTCGCGTTCGCGGCCGATCGGTTGTAGAATATTGCGCGGGATCGAGTTCGCGGTCCGCCCTTGGTCATCAACCGGCAGGAAGCAGAGTTCGTCGAGCGCTTCGCCTACTCGATCGCGTTGCCGTCGCCGTTTTCAAATCAAGTGAATTGGAGCGCGTAAGGCATGGTCGACGTCTTGGTGTTCGTCCATAGGGACGCCTCGCTGACTCGCTGCGACGAAATCGCTCGCGAGCTTCAGCAAGCAGGCTTCAAGCTCAAAGCGACGTATGCTTCGGTCGGCGTGATCGCCGGCGCGGTCGAGGACCGCAGCGTGTTGACGCGGCTCCAGAAGATCAAGGACGTCACCGCCGTCTCCGAGCAGTGACGGCGCGGGCTCAGTCCAGCTGGACGAGATCGACGATCTTGATCTCGCGGTCCTTGACCGCCTGCAGCACCACGATCTTGCCGGCCTGGTTGTGATCGTCGAAGCGGACCGTCCGACCCATCACGTTCTTGAAGCTGAGCTTGGCCAGCGCGTCGCGGATCTTGGCCGGCTCGGCGCTGCCCGCCGCGGTGATCGCCTGCGCCAGCATGCGGACGCGGTCGTAGCCCGCCCAGGTCTGCAGCACGGGATGCAGCTTGTGCCGGGCGAAGATCGCCTGGTCGAAGGCCTTGTTCTCGGGCGCGTCGACCTCATAGGAATAATTCCAGGCGCTGACCGAGTTCTCCATGCCGCCGGCCTTGATGATCTGGACGTTCTCGCCGCCCAGCTCGGCGCGCCCGGTGTAGGGAATACGGACACCCAATTGCATCGCGTTGCGCAGGAAGTTGATCTGGTCGCCGCCGACCTGGAATAGCGCGATGGCATCCGGCTTGCGCTGCTGGATGCGCGTCAGGATGCTGGTGAAGTCGGGCGTGTTCTGCGGCGCGTAGTCGGTCGACGTGATGGTGATGCCGGCACCCTGCGCGGCCTGCACGAAGAGGTCGGCGCCGCCGCGGCCGAAATCGGTGTCCTCGGCCAGCACCGCGACGGTCTTGTAGATCTTCTTGCCGCCGAGATAGTCGCCGAGCGCCTTCATCATCACGTCGTCGGCGGGATTGATCCGGAACATCCAGGGATTGCCGCCGACGCCCGACAGCTCGGTGATCTTGGCGCTCGACGAGATCCCGGTGATCATCGGGATGCCGGCCTGCTGGATGATCGGCATGGTCGCCAGGGTCGCCGAGCTGCAATGGGCGCCGAAGATCACCGGCACCTTGGCCTCGACCAGCTTGTTGGCGACGTTGACCGCCTCCGACGGATTGCAGCGGTTGTCGTGCACCACCGACTCGAGCTTGCGGCCGAGCACGCCGCCCTTGGCGTTGATCTCTTCCATCGCGAGGTCGATGCCCCAGCGCTCGCGCTCGGCCGCGATCGCCACCGGCCCGGTCACCCCGGTGCTGACGCCGATCACGATGTTTTGCGCTGATGCATCGCCGATTCCCGGCGCCGCACCCATCGCGAGCCCCAGCATCGCCAGCCCAACCCCGCGCAATCCCATCATGGCTTCCCCCGAAACGTCCCTCGCCTCATAGCAGAGCCCATAGCACGGCGCATGCCAAGCTCCCGCGCGCAGGGCCAGATTGGCGCTGGAACTGGTGCGGAACTTGCGTATCTTGCGCGGGTGACGATCGATCCCCTCTACCTCGTCCAGTTGACGCTCAACGGGCTCGTGCTCGGCCTGCTCTACGCGCTGATCGCGGTTGGCCTCAGCCTGATCTTCGGCGTGCTCGAGATCATCAACTTCGCCCACGGCGAGTTCCTGATGCTCGGCGCCTACGCCATGACGTTCATGTTGCCGGTGGTCGGGTTGCTCTACGCCCCGGCGCTGCTTGCGGCGGTGTTGATCACCGCCCTCGGCGGTTTCCTGCTGTTCGAGCTGTTTCTGTCGCGGCTCGGCCAACACGACTTCGAGCGCAGCATCCTGATCACGATCGGGCTGTCCATCATGCTGCTGCACGGCACCCAGTACCTGGTCAGCGCGACGCCGCGCCTGGTCGACACCGAGCTGGGGTTCGACGGTGTCGCGATCGGCGACATCCGGATCACGTGGACGCGGCTGATCGGCGGCGGCCTGGCGCTCGCGGCGTTCGCATCCCTCTACGGGCTCCTCACCCGCACGCCGTTCGGCCGCGCGATGCGCGCGATCGCCCAGAACCGCGAGGCGGCACTCATGGTCGGCATCAAGCCGCGCACCGTCGCGCGCAACGCCGTCGTGCTGTCGACCGCGCTGTGCGGCCTCGCCGGCGCCGCGCTGGCGCCGATCCAGCTCGTCCAGCCGATCATGGGCCAGTTCCTGATCTTCAAGGCGTTCGCCCTGGTGATCATCGGCGGCCTCGGCAATCTGCCGGGCGCGATCGCCGCCGCGGTTGCGCTCGGCCTGTTTGAAAGCTGGATCGGCGGCTTCTTCGAGATCATCTGGCAGGAGGCCGCGGTGTTCCTGCTCATGATCCTGGTCCTGCTGGTCCGCCCCAACGGCCTGTTCGGCCGCGCCATCGTGCGCGCGGGATGAGGCGGTTTGCCGGCGTCGGCGCCGCCGCATGCGCCGTCGGGGCCGCCGCGCTGCTGCCCACGGTCACCCAATCGAACTACCTGATCGGCATCGCGGTCAGCGCCTGCCTGTTCACGGTCGCGGCGGCCTCGCTCAACCTGGTCTACGGCTACACCGGCCTGCTGTCGTTCGCCCAGCTCGCGTTCTGGGGTATCGGCGGTTATTGCGCGGCGCTGACCGTTGCGACGTTCGGCGGCAATTTCTGGCAGGGCCTGCTGCTCGCGGCGGGACTGAACGGCGCGCTGGCGCTCGCGGTCGGCTATCCGGCGCTGCGGCTCAATCGCCACGCCTTCGTGATCGTCAGCTTGAGCTTCGCGTTGTTGGCCAACTTGATCGCGCGCGACTGGACCGAGCTGACGCGCGGCCCGCTCGGCATTCCCGGGCTGCCGGCGCCGACCCTGTTCGGCTTCGCGTTCCGCGGCACCGCGACCTTCTACTATCTGGCGCTGACCTACGCCATGCTTGCGCTCGGGCTGCTCTACGCGATCGCGAGCTCGCAGATCGGCGTCACGTTGCGCGCGATCAAGCAGAACGAGATCTTGGCGCAATCCCAGGGCATCTCGGGCCTCGGCTACAAGCTGCTCGCCTTCACGGTCGGCGCCGTGCTGACCGCGGTCGCCGGCGGCATCTTCGTGTTCCACCTGACCATCGTCGACCCCCTGATCCTCGACTTCTATTACATGCAGACCTTCCTCATCATGGTGATCATCGGCGGCGCCGGCAGTTTTTGGGGGGTCGTGGTCGCCGGCGTGCTGATGTCGGCGCTGCCCGAGCTGCTGCGCTTCTCCGCCGATCTCCGCATGGTGCTCTACGGCGCGATCCTGGTCGCCGCGGTGCTCGTCATGCCCGACGGGGTTGCCGGTTGGCTGCGCCGGCGGCGGGTCGAGCGGTTGCGAGCGGCGCTGCAATGACCGCGCTGCTCGCGCTCGAGCACGTCACCAAGTCGTACAGCGGCGTGCGCGCCGTCGACGACGTGTCGCTCGCGGTGGCGCGCCACGGCATCACCGGGCTGATCGGGCCCAACGGCTCGGGCAAGAGCACGACGATCGATTGCCTGAGCGGCTTCCAGGCGCTGGATCGGGGTCGGGTGGTGCTCGACGGCGTCGAGATCACGGGCTGGGCGCCGCATCGGATCGCGCGCGCCGGGTTGATCCGCACGTTCCAGACGGTGCGCGTCTACGATGCGCTGAGCGTGCTCGACAACCTGAAGCTGGCTGCGCAGCAGGCCGCCCCAGGTGGCTGGCTCGACGCGCTCCTGCGCACGCGCCGCCATGGCGCCGCCGACCGTGCCGCGGCGGCGCGGGCGCGCGAGCTGCTCGCGCTGATCGGGCTCGCGCGCCATGAGGCGGTCCCCGCCGCCATCCTGTCCTATGGCCAGAAGAAGCTGCTCGCGCTGGCCGCCGCCCTGATGCCGCGGCCCAAGCTGGTCGTGCTCGACGAGCCGGTGGCGGGCGTCAATCCCACGCGCATCCGCGAGGTCGAGACGGTGATCCGCCAGCTGCACGCCGCCGGCGAGACCTTCCTGATCGTCGAGCACAATGTCGACTTCATCATGAATCTGTGCGATCGAGTGATCGTGTTCGATCAAGGACGAACGTTGATGGACGGCACCCCGGCCGAAGTGCGCAAGGACCCCCGCGTGCTGGAGGCCTATCTTGGCGCCGGTGCCTGACATCGTGCTCGCGCTCGAGGGCGTGAGCGCCGGCTACGGCGACGTCGCGGTGGTGCACGATTTCTCGGCCGCGCTCGCACGCGGCAGCATCACGACCCTGATCGGCGGCAACGGCGCCGGCAAGTCGACCCTGATGCGCGCGATCTACGGCACGTGCCGCTGCTTCGCCGGCCACATCCGCTTCGACGGCACGGCGATCGAGGCCGAGCCGCCGTGGCAGCGTCTGGCGCGCGGCGTCGGCCTGGTGCCGCAGGGACGGTGCAATTTTCCGCGCATGTCGGTGTTGGAGAACCTGTTGATGGGGTGTTACACGCTGCCGGCCGCGCGGCGCGCGCCGGCGATCGACCGGGTGGTCGGCTTGTTCCCGTTGCTGGCGCCACGGCTCAAGACCACGGCCGGCAACCTGTCCGGCGGCGAGCAGCAGGTGCTCGAGATGGCGATGGTGCTGGTGACCGAGCCCAGCCTGTTGCTGCTTGACGAGCCGTCGCTCGGCCTGTCGCCCAAGACCCAGGCCGAGCTGTTCGAGGTCGTGCGCGCGATCGCGCGGACCGGCGTGACGATCCTGGTCGTCGAGCAGAACGTGCGCGGCGCGCTGCTGATCTCCGACACCGCGATCGTGCTCGACCTTGGACGCAAGTTCCTCGAAGGGCCGGCGCGCGACGTCATGGTCGACCCGCGGATCCGCCAGGCCTATCTCGGCGGCACCATCGGCCAGCAGCCGGCGGCTTGACGATGGCGCCCGCGGCACAGCGACCGGCGCGCCTTGCCGTCGACATCGGCGGCACCTTCACCGACCTGGCCCTGTGGATCGGCGACCGGCGCTTCAGCGCCAAGGTGCTGACCACGTCGAGCGCGCCCGAGCAGGGTGTGCTCGCAGGCGTCGAGGTCATCCTCGCGCGCGCCGGCGTCGCGCCGGGCGACATCGGCATCATCATCCACGGCACGACCTTGGCGACCAACGCGATCATCGAGCGCAAGGGCGCGCGCACCGCGCTGGTGGTCACGCAGGGTCACCGCGACGCCATCGAGATGGCCTACGAGCATCGCTTCGAGCAGTACGACATCTTCATGGAGAAGCCCGCGCCGCTGGTGCCGCGCGAATGGCGCTTCGAGGTGCGCGAACGCATCGATGCGCGCGGGCGCCTCGTGGAGGCCCTGGATGAAACCGCGGTCGCCGCCCTGATGCCGGTGCTCGAGCGCGAGCGCATCGAGTCGGTCGCGATCGGTTTCCTGCACGCCTACATCGATCCCGCCCACGAGCAGCGCGCGCGCGACATCCTGGCCGCGGCGCTGCCCCGGTTGGCCATCACGCTGTCGGGCGACGTCTGCCCCGAGATGCGCGAGTACGACCGCTGGTCGACCGCCTGCGCCAACGCCTACGTGCAGCCGACCATGGCGGGCTATCTCGGCCGGCTCGACACCTTGCTGCGCGGCCGCGGGCTCGACGCACCGTTGTTCATGATGACGTCGGGCGGCGGCCTGACCACCCTGGAGATCGCGCGGCGCTATCCCGTGCGGCTGGTCGAGTCGGGCCCCGCGGGTGGCGCCATCCTGGCCGCGCACCTCGCGCGCGAGTGCGGCTTCGACAGAGTGCTGTCGTTCGACATGGGCGGCACGACCGCCAAGATCTGCCTGATCGAGGACGGCGAGCCGCATCATTCGCGCAGTTTCGAGGTCGCGCGCGAATACCGTTTCCTCAAGGGCAGCGGCCTGCCGCTGCGCATTCCCGTGATCGAGATGGTCGAGATCGGCGCCGGCGGCGGCTCGATCGCGACGGTCGATGCCATGGGCCGCATCGGCGTCGGCCCGGAGAGCGCCGGCTCGGAGCCCGGACCGGCGTGCTACGGCCGCGGCGGTACCCACGCGACCGTGACCGACGCCGACCTCGCGCTCGGGCGGATCGACGCCAGCCGCTTCGCCGGCGGCACCATCACGCTGGCGCCCGACGCCTCGCTCGCCGCGATCGCAGCGCGCGTCGCGACGCCGCTTGGGCTCGACCGCGACCAGGCGGCCTACGGCATCTCCGAGGTTGTCGAGGAGAACATGGCCAACGCCGCGCGCGTCCACGCGGTCGAGCGCGGCCAGGAGCTGACCGGCCGCACCCTGATCGCGTTCGGCGGCGCGGCGCCGCTGCATGCCGCGCGCATGGCGGAAAAACTCGGCATCGACCGCATCCTGGTGCCGACCGGCGCCGGGGTCGGCTCGGCGGTCGGATTCCTGCTGGCGCCGGTCGCCTTCGAGCTGGCGCGCAGCCGCTTCATCCGGCTCGATGCGAGCTTCGATCCGGCGGCGCTGCGCGTGCTCCTCAAGGAGCTGCGCGACCAGGCCGAGGACGTGGTCCGTCGCGGTGCGCCGAGCGCGCCGCTCACCGCGACCATCACGGCCGACATGCGCTACCGCGGCCAGGGCCACGAGCTCGCCGTGCCGATCCCGGCCGATCTCGCGGCGGAGCCTGATCGCGCGCGCCTGGCCGCCTTGTTCGAGAGCCAATACGCCGCCACCTTCGGGCGCGTCATCCCGGGGCTCGAGGTCGAGACCATCAACTGGACCCTGCGGCTGGCCGCACCGGGCGCCGCGGTCGCGCCGTGCCCGGCGCAGCCGGCCGACCGTCCGGCGGCGCCGGTCGGCCGCACGCGGCTGTTCGACGCCAGCGAGCTCAAGTTCCAGGACGTGCCGGTCTACTGGCGCTTCGACCTCGCGCCGGGCTCTGTCGTGCGCGGTCCCGCGGTGATCGCCGAGGACGAGACCTCGACCGTGGTCACCGCGTCATTCGTCGCGCGGATCAACCCGCTGGGCTATATTGTGCTGACCAAGGAGTAGGGCATGACCGACAACCATCCGCTGTCGCCGATCCACCTGCAGATCATGTGGGACCGCCTGATCGCGGTCGTCGAGGAGCAGGCGACCACCCTGGTGCGCACCGGCTTCTCGACCTCGACCCGCGAGGCCGGCGACGTCTCGGCCGGCGTGTTCGACCAGGCCGGCAACATGCTGGCCCAGGCGGTCACCGGCACGCCCGGCCACGTCAACTCGATGGCGCGCTCGGTCATCCACTTCCTCGACAAGTTTCCCACGCATACGATGCGCGACGGCGACGTCTTCATCACCAACGATCCGTGGAAGGGCACCGGCCACCTGCACGACTTCACGGTGGTG
>JACQAI010000416.1 GCA_016195115.1 Pseudomonadota bacterium | reverse complement strand
GTCGGCGCCGCAGGCGAGCGGCTCGGGAACCGGCACCCCGGCCTCGAACGCAGCGCGCTGGACCGCGCACTCGACCGGCCGCGGCAGGCTGTCGAGCACCCGGCTGGCGGTCCGGCGCAGCACGAAGCGCTCGATGCGGCCATCGATCGGCAGGTCGATCCGCCAATGGCGATGCAGCGTGCCGCCGGCCAGCGCCACCGGCGGCGCGAGCGCGGCAGCGGCGCGCGGGCCGACCAGCCCGGCCAGGCTGAGCCGCCAGTCGGCGCGATCGGAACCCTCGATACCGGTGTCCATGCTGCCCGGCAGTATGGCGTCCTGGAGCAGGATTGCCAGCGCGGGCGCCGGTTCCTGCCGTGGCCGCAGCCTACGGTCAAGCATCCAGACCGCCGCATTGACATCGCGGGGTCCGGCCGGCACCCTCGGCCAAAATTCCCACCCGGAGCTGGGAGGAACGCGTGGCGCGGTCGGTCCTCGTGACAGGCGCATCGAACGGTATTGGCCGCGGCATCGTCGACCGCCTGGCCCTGGACGGGTTTTTTCCGGTCAATCTGGACATCAAGCCGCCGCGCAACGACGCACCCGGGGCGTACCTGCCGGTCGATCTGGCTGCGCCCGACGCTGCCGCGGCGGCGCTCGACGAGGCGGTGCGGCGCTACCAGCCCTACGGCTTGGTCAACAATGTCGGCATGGTGGCGCCGGCGGCGCTCGAGGACACCACGGTCGAGGATCTCGACCAGGTTTTTGGGCTCAATCTGCGCACCGCCGTGTTGTGCACCCAGAAGCTGGTACCCGGCATGCGGGCCGCCGGCGGCGGCCGCATCGTGACGATCTCGAGCCGGGCGGCGCTCGGCAAGGAGCTGCGATCGGCCTACGCCGCGAGCAAGGCCGGGCTGATCGGCCTGACTAAAAGTTGGGCACTCGAGCTTGCGGGCGACGGTATTACGGTGAATGCGATCGGGCCCGGGCCGATCGCGACCGATCTGTTCAACGCCGCCAACCCGCCCGACAGCCCGCGCACCCGAGCGATCGTCGACGGCGTGCCGGTGCGCCGGCTCGGCACCCCGGCCGATATCGCCCACGCCGCCGCCTTCTTCATGAGCGAGGCGGCCTCTTTCGTTACCGGCCAAGTGCTCTATGTTTGCGGCGGCATGACGGTCGGCCGCGCCGCCTGAGCCGCGGCATTTCCCAACACAGGCAAAGTCGAGGACGGGATGCAGGTTAGAGTGAGGAGCCCGAAGGACACGGCTGCGGGCCTGTTCTTCCTGATCGTCGGCATCGCCGGGTACTGGTTCGTGCGCGAAATGCCGATGGGCGCGGCGGTGCGCATGGGCCCGGGCTACATCCCCAAGGTCTTGAGCGTCATCATATTGCTGTTCGGCGTGTTCCTCGCCGTGCGCTCGCTGGTGCTCGAGGGCGAGCCGCTGGAAGGCTGGAAGCTCAAGCCGCTGATCGTCATCTCGGCCGCGATCCTGGTGTTCGCATTCCTGATCGACAGCCAGGGCCTGGCGATCGCCTCGATCGCGCTGATGATCGGCTCGACGATCGGCGGCCGCGAGTTCTTCTGGCGCGAGATGATCATCTTCACGATCCTGATGACGATCGGCTCGGCGATCGTCTTCCATGTGCTGCTCGGCTTGCCGATGACCATCCTGCCCGACTGGCTATCGGAGCCGCTGCGGCCGATCACCGATCCGTTGCTGCGGGGAGTGAGCTGGTTCTTCGGCAATCTCGGCGCGCTCCTGAAGGCGATCTTCAGGGCGCTGCCATTCATCCGCACCTAGGGCGCATCCCATGGAAATCTTCAGCAACCTGGTGATGGGTTTCGGCGTCGCGTTGACGCCGCTCAACCTGTTGTTCTGTCTGATCGGCTGCGTGCTCGGCACGTTGATCGGCGTGCTTCCCGGCATCGGCCCGGTGGCGACGATCGCGATGCTCTTGCCGGTGACCTTCAACGTACCGCCGATCTCGGCCCTGATCATGCTCGCCGGCATCTACTACGGCGCGCAGTACGGCGGCTCGACCACCGCGATCCTGGTCAACCTGCCGGGCGAGTCGTCGTCGGTGGTGACCTGCATCGACGGTTATCAGATGGCGCGCCAGGGGCGCGCCGGGCCCGCCTTGGCGATCGCCGCGATCGGCTCGTTCTTCGCCGGCTGCGTTGCGACCGTACTAATCGCGGCGTTCGCGCCGCCGCTCACGGTTCTGGCGCAGCAGTTCGGTGCCGCCGAGTACTTCTCCTTGATGGTGTTCGGCCTGATCGGCGCGGTCGTGCTGGCCAGCGGCTCGGTCATCAAGGCCGTCACGATGATCTTCTTCGGGCTGCTGCTCGGGCTGATCGGCACCGACGTCAACAGCGGCGCGGCGCGCTACACCTTCGGCATACCGGAGCTTGCCGACGGGGTCGGCTTCGTGCCCTTGGCGATGGGCTTCTTCGGCATCGCCGAGATCATCCTCAATCTCGAGAAGCCGGAGACCCGCGAGATCCTGAAGGACAAGGTCAAGGGCCTGATGCCGACCTGGGTCGACCTCAAGCGCTCGGCCCCGGCGATCCTGCGCGGCACCGCGCTGGGCTCGCTGCTCGGCGTGCTGCCCGGCGGCGGCGCCGTGCTGAGCGCTTTCGCCGCCTATACGGTGGAAAAGAAGATCGCCAAGGATCCGAGCGCCTTCGGCAAGGGCGAGATTCGCGGCGTTGCGGCGCCCGAGTCGGCCAACAACGCCGGTGCCCAGACATCGTTCATCCCGCTGCTCACCCTCGGCATCCCGCCCAACGCCGTGATGGCCCTGATGGTCGGCGCCATGACGATCCACGGCATCACCCCCGGACCGCAGGTCATGACGTCTCAGCCGGCGCTGTTCTGGGGCATGATCGCCAGCATGTGGGTCGGCAATTTGATGCTCGTGATCATCAACCTGCCGATGATCGGCGTCTGGGTCGCCTTGCTCAAGGTGCCCTATCGCCTGCTGTTCCCGGCGATCCTGCTGTTCTGCGCGATCGGCGTCTACACGCTCAACAACTCGCCGTTCGAGGTCGGCCTGATGGCGCTGTTCGGGCTGCTCGGCTACATGCTGCTCAAATTCGGCTGCGAGCCGGCACCGATGCTGCTCGGCTTCATCCTGGGACCGTTGATGGAGGAGAATCTTCGCCGCGCCATGCTGCTGTCGCGCGGCAACCCGATCACCTTCATCGAGCGGCCGCTCAGCGCCGCCCTGCTCGCCGGCGCCGCCTTCCTGCTGATGCTGGTCGTGCTGCCGCAGTTCCGCAAGACCCGCGAAGAGGCGTTCCAGGAAGACTAGACGACGGGGGTCAGCGGGGGTCGCGCGCGGCGATCGCCGCCTCGCGCGCGAGGGCCTGCTGGGCGCGCACCACGATCGGCACGTCGATCATCTTGCCGTCGACCACGATCGCGCCGACGCCCTCGGCGGTGGACTTCTCATAGGCCGCGACGATCTTGCGCGCCTGCGCAACCTCCTCGGCGGTCGGCCGGAACTCCTCGTTGAGGATCTGGATCTGGCTCGGGTGGATCACCGAGGCGCCCATGAAGCCGAGGCGGCGCGAGCGCTGGACCGTAAGGCGGAAGGCGTCCAGGTCCTTGAATTCCGCGACCGTGCCGATGAAGCCGAGCGGCATGATGCCGGCGGCGCGCGCCGCGATGATGAGATGCTGCTTGGGGTAGAACAGCCCTTCGGGCTCCGGCAGCATGCCGACCGAGAGCGCGAAATCCTCGGCGCCCAGGTTGATCGCGACGATGCGCGGATCGGCGCGCGCGATATCGTGGATCCTGAAAAAGGCATCCGCCGTCTCGATCATCGGCACCAGCAACGTCGAGCCGATCACCATGTCGCGCTCGGCCTCGAGATCGGCCACGACCTCGCTGATCAGCCGCACGTGGTCGGCGCTGTCGATCTTGGGGCACAGCAGCGCGCGCACGCGCGGCGACACCGCGGCCTCGAGATCGCGCAGGGCCTGGCGCCACGGCCGGTTGATCCGCACGGTGACGTCGGCGCCGCCCTGGGAGACCTTGGCGGCGGCATCCTGGATCAGGCCGCGCGCCCGCTCCTTCTGGCTTTCCGGCACCGAATCCTCGAGATCGAGGATGATGGCGTCGGCACCGCGCCGGTGGGCGGCGTCGACGAACTTCTCGACGATCACCGGCACGAACAGCATCGAGCGCCACATCGGGCGGCCTTGGGCTTGGGCGGGCGACGTCATGACGGCGGGTCCTCTCCGATGATCTTGCGGCGGGTGAGATCAGCGATCGCGGCGGCATCGAGCCCGAGCCCGCCCAGGGCCCGGCGTGCGCGACAGGCGCGGCACCACCGGGTGCATCGGCAGGCTGCCGAGGTCGGGGTCCGGCACCTCGGTGATGATGCCACGGGCGCGCACGTGCGGGTCGGCCATGAATTGGTCGATGTCGTAGACCGGTGCCGCCGTGACCTCGGCGGCGCCGAAGACCGTCAGGTTCTCCTCGAGCGTGCGCGCGGCGATGAAGTCGGTGACCGGCGCCTCGCAATAGTCGGCGTTCTGGACCCGGTCGGCGTTGGTCCGGCAGCGCGGGTCGTCGATCAGGTCGGCGCGGCCGACCGTGCGGTAGAGCCGCTCGGCCATGGTCTGGATCGACGCCGAGATGGCGAGAAAGCGGCCGTCCTTGGTGGCGAAGACGTTGCGCGGCGAGGTCGTGGTCGAGCGGCTGCCGGTGCGCGGCTTGAGCGCGCCGGTCAGCCGGTAGATCGCGGCGTCGGGGCCGATGATCGAGAAGATCGGGTCGAGCAGCGGCAGGTCGATCACCTGGCCCCGACCGTCGCCGCCCTCCCGCGTGCGCAGCGCGACCATCACGGCGAACGCGCCGTAGAGCCCGGCCACCATGTCGGCGAGCGCCAGCGGCGGCAGCACCGGCGGCCGGTCGGCATAGCCGTTCTTGGCGGCGAAGCCCGACATGCCCTCGACCAGGCTGCCGAAGCCGGGACGGTCCTTGTACGGCCCGTCCTGGCCCCAGC
>JACQAI010000065.1 GCA_016195115.1 Pseudomonadota bacterium | reverse complement strand
TGGTCACCCTCGACCACGAGTTCATGAGCGAGAAGCGCGCCGAGTGGACCCAGCGCTGGAACCGCATCGTCGCGGGCAGCTGAGCGCGGCGTCGGTCGGCTGTGCAATTCGTCCCCTGGCGCGATGACCGGGGATGACATCGATGTCCGCCTCGCGGGCGTGACGAAGACGTTCGGCGCGGTCGCCGCGGTCCGCGACGTCAGCCTCGAGATCCCGCGCGGCAGCATCTTCTCGCTGCTCGGCCCGTCGGGCTGCGGCAAGACCACGACCCTGCGCCTGATCGCCGGGTTCGAGCAGCCGACCCAGGGGCAGGTCTACATCCGCGGCCGTGACGTCACCGACGTGCCGCCCTACCGGCGCGACTTCTCGATCGTGTTCCAGAGTTACGCGCTATTCCCCCACCTGACGGTCGCGGAGAACGTCGGCTTCGGGCCGCGCATGCGCGGGGTCGGCCGCGCGGTGCGTGGCCGCGAGGTCGCCGAGGCGCTGGCGCTGGTCAAGCTCGCCGGCTACGAGGCGCGCTACCCGCGCGAGCTGTCGGGCGGCCAGCAGCAGCGCGTCGCGCTGGCGCGCGCCATCGTCGTGCGGCCGGCGGTGCTGCTGCTCGACGAACCCCTCGGCGCGCTCGACAAGATGCTGCGTGAGGAGATGCAGGTCGAGCTCCGCCAGCTGCAGCAGCGGCTTGGCATCACGGCGGTGTTCGTGACCCACGACCAGGAGGAGGCCCTGACCCTGTCGGACCACGTCGCGGTGATGCGCGACGGCCGGATCGAGCAGGTCGGGGCGCCGCGCGCGATCTACGAGCGGCCCGATACCGAGTTCGTCGCCGGCTTTCTGGGCGCCAGCAATTTCTTCGACGGCGTCGTGGTCGCGCGCGACACCGCCGGCGCCGAGATCGAGGTCGCCGGCTGGCGTGTCCGCATGGCCGACGTCACAGCCGCGGTCGGCGCCCAGGTGCGCATCGCCGTGCGGCCCGAGCGCATGCGCCTCGGTGGCCCCGACGCGCCCGGCCAGCCGGCGACCGTGCGCGAAATCGTCTATCGTGGCTCGACCATCCATTACTATCTCGACGGCGCTGCCGGACCGATCCTGGTCCATCGCCAGAACGCCGAGCCCGGCGCCGCCGAGCTCCGTCCCGGCGATCGGGTGCGCTGTCGCTGGGCGCCCGAGAGCGGCGTCGTGTTCGCGCCAAAATGACCGGCCGCCGCGAGCTCTGGCGCTGGGGCCTGGTGGCGCCGCCGCTGGTGATCTCGGTGGCGCTGTTCGTCGGGCCGCTCGCCTACCTCTTCTATGTCAGCCTCCATGAGGTCTCGCCCAGCGAGCTCTACGGCTCCTGGAGTCTGGCGAGCTACGCTGCCATCGCGGCCGACCCGTTCTACCTCCTGATCATCCGCCGCACCCTGGTGACCGCGCTGGCAGTGCTCGCGCTCGCCCTGGTGATCGGCTATCCGGTCGCCTACTGGATCGCCAAGCTGCCGGCCCGCGCGCGCAGCCTGGCGTTGCTGGCGCTGCTGTTCCCCCTGATGGTCAGCAACGTCGTGCGCGCCTACGGCTGGGCCGCGATCCTCGGTCGGCGGGGCGTGATCAACACGGCGCTTGGTGGGCTCGGCCTGACCGACGGTCCGCTCGGCCTGCTCTATTCGCCCGAGGCGGTGGTGCTCGGCCTGCTCACCATCCTGCTGCCCTACATGGTGATCTCGATCGCCAACGTGCTGGCCAGCCTCGACCCGCGCTACGCAGAGGCGGCGCAGGCGCTCGGCGCCGGACCGATCCGCACCTTCATCCACGTCACCCTGCCGCTGTCGGCGCCGGGTGTCGCCTCCGGATTGCTGCTCGTGTTCCTGCTGACCTTGAGCGCCTACGTCACCATCGCGGTGCTCGGCGGGCCGCAGTCCAAGCTGCTCGTCAGCCTGGTCTACGACAGCGTGGTCTCTTTCCACTGGCCCCAAGCGGCCGCGCTCGCCTTCACGCTGCTCGCGATCGCGCTCGCGGTGTCGGGCGCCATCATGGCCGTGGTGCGGCCGGGCCGAGTCCAGGGCGGACGGCGATGAGCGTGGCACGTCTGGCCCGCGCCGCCGCGATCACGGTGGCTTATGTCCTGATCGTGGCGCCGATCGCCGTGGTCGTCGTGACGGCGTTCTCACCGACCGACTTTTTCGTGTTCCCGCCGCCCGGCCTGTCGCTGCGCTGGTTCGTCGAGTTCTTCCGGCTCGACAACATGCGCGGCGCCTTCCTGTTCAGCCTCGAGGTCGCGCTGATCGCCGCGACAGTGGCGAGCGTGCTCGGCACCGCCGGCGCCTTGTTCCTGGCACGCCGCCGCGGGGCCTTCGCGACCGTGCTTCAAGGCCTGTTCCTGGCGCCCCTGGTGTTCCCGACCATCATCCTCGGCCTTGCTCTGCTGCTGCTCTACAAGAGCGTCGGCATGCCGGTGCTGCCCGGCTTGTTGTTCGCGCACGCCGTGGTCGGCATGCCATACAGCTTCCGGACCACGCTCGCCGGCCTGCAGGGCCTCGATCCGGCGCTCGAGGAAGCCGGCCAGAGCCTGGGCGCGGGTCCGCTGCGCACTCTGGCGCTCATCACCTTGCCGTTGATCTGGCCGAGCGTGCTGTCGGGCTGGCTGTTCGCCTTCATCGTGTCGTTCGGCGAGCTCAACACCGCCTTGTTTCTGACCGGCCCGGGCCAGACCACTTTGCCGATCGAGATCTTCAGCTATCTGCAGTTCCAGGGCAGCCAGCTCGTGATCGCCGCGGCCTCGGCGCTGCAGGTCGGCCTCATCATCCTCATGGTCGCCGGGATCGAGCGCATCGTCGGCATCGCGCGCATCGTGCGCGCGCGCTGAGGAGTGGTCCGGCTCGGCCGACGCAAGTGGCCGGGCGCGCACCACCGTGGCGCGGCTACCATCGGCACCATGACCGAGACGCCGATCGATCCGCTGCACGCGGCCTGGGAGTATCCGCTGTTCGAGGCGCTGTTCGGCCGCCGGTCGCGGCGCTTCGGGCTCGGCTTCGCGGCCACCGAGGGGCCATTCCAATACAAATCTCGCCATGCGCCGATGCCGCTCAGCGAGCGCGAGGAAGCGCTGCTGGTCGCCGCCGGGGTTGGCGCCTCAGGCGCGCCGCTATGGGACTCCAGTCGGCCACCGAGCGGCTTCCGCGGCGGCGACGGCCGGACCTTTCCGTCCACGACGCGCGGCCATCGCACCGCGTTGTTCTTCACCAACGATGCCGGCGTCCACGTCATCGATCCGCGCGGCGTCGCGGCGACCCAGTGGCGCGAGGCCGCGACGCCGGACGACCGCACCCGGATGCTCGCGGCGTATCGCGACCATCGCCGCACCGTGCGGGCCGGCCGGCTCGACATCCCGCGCCAAGTGCCGCCGTTGTTCGCGCACAATTTCTGGGACTCCAACCAGCCGGGCGCGACGCTCTTCATGCCGGTGTGCGACGTCAGCCTGTCCCTCATCCTGCTGATCTCGCAGCTGGTCGACCGCGCGGGCGGGCGCTTCGTCGGCGGCCAGCCCGGCGGCCTGCACATCGTCGACGACCGCCACGGCATGCGCCCGGCCGGCACGGAGAAGTGGGTCGCGAACGGTTTTCTCGACACGTCCAAAGTGCTGCCGTTGTCGCTGCTCGAGCGCCACGCGTGCTATTTCATGTTCAGCGAGCCGGCGCACATCTGCCAGAACATCTTCCTCGCCACCGAAGCGATGGGGCTCGGCGGCTGGATGCATTGCGGATTCCTGTCGGCCGAGATTTTCCGCGCGCTCGGCTTCCGCACCGTCGATCCGACGGGCACGACGGTGCTCGCCAATCCGGTCGGGCTCGACGGCGTGTTCCAGGGCTACTGTCCGCCCTATTACCCGGACATGGATGAAGCGGTCGACGCCGCGCTCGCCGACATGACCACGCCGTCGCCCTCCGGCGCGGTGCCGCATCGCATGTCCGCGGCCGAGCACGGTCGCGATGTGCTCGTGCTCAGCGACGAGGGCAAAGCCTGCACCAAGGCGGTGTGCCGCTACATCCACGACACCTACGGCCGGTTTCCCGGCGCGGTCGACACCATGCACCTGATGTGGTTCATGCAGGTCCACCATCTCGATCTCGACTACTACGATCGCTTCTTCCATGAAGGTGCCTGCGGCCCAAGCCACGCCGCTCACATGGCGACCTGGCACGGCTGAGCGCCGGCCCCTGTTGTTGCGCGCCTGGCTTCACCCTTAAGATGCGCGGAGCGGCCGTAATCGACCGCCGCCAGCGCGCGGGCGCGGCGCCAATCGGGAGGAAATCATCATGAAGCGCTGGTCCGCCATCGCCATCGGCCTGTTGTTCGTCGGCTTCACGGCCTTCGGCTGCACCACCGACCGTCCGGCCGACGGCAACTGGGTGACCTTGCTCAACGGCACCAACCGCCTGATGGAGAATTGGCACCCGATCGGCGACGCCAACTGGAAGGTGGTCGACGGCGCCGTCATGGCCGACGGCGGCAACGGCTTCCTGGTCTCGCTCAATTCCTACAGCGATTTCGAGATCAAGGCCGAGTTCTGGACCGACGAGAAGGCCAACAGCGGCATCTTCATCCGCTGCAGCGATCCCCTGAAGGTCACCGCGACCAATGCCTACGAGGTCAACATCTTCGACGCGCGGCCCGATCCGAGCTACGGCACCGGGGCGATCGTCAACGTCGCCAAGGTCAACCCGATGCCGAAGGCCGCCGGCAAGTGGAACACCTACGAGATCGTCGCCAAGGGCCCGGTCTTCACCGTCACGCTCAACGGCCAGCGTACGGTCGACGGCGTGCGCAACACCCAGCACGCCCATGGGCGGATCGCGCTGCAATACGGCGCCGGCGTCGTGAAGTTCCGCCTCGTGCAGATCAAGGCGCTCTGACGCGAATATTCCCTCCCCCGTGCGAAGCATGGGGGAGGGTAGGGTGGGGGCGCGCCGCGGGTGTGTCGATCGCGCGGCCTATGAGACTCTGACGCGGAGGACACCGTGGCGAAAACCCGCAAGGCCAAGGGCATCACCCAGGGCCTGACCAACTACGGCGACAACGCGTTCTCGGCCTACATGCGCCGCTCGTTCGCGCGCTCGATGGGCTATTCGACCGAGATGCTCAAGAAGCCGGTGGTCGGCATCACGGCGACGGCGAGCAACTTCAACAACTGCCACCGCAACGTGCCCGAGCAGATCGAGGCGGTGAAGCGCGGCGTGCTCGCCGCCGGCGGCCTGCCGATGGATTTCCCGACCGTGTCGCTCGGCGAAGTCTTCCTGACGCCGACCAGCCTGATGTTCCGCAACCTGATGTCGATGGACGTCGAGGAGATGATCCGCGCCCAGCCGATGGACGCGGTCGTGCTGGTCGGCGGCTGCGACAAGACCGTGCCGGCCCTGCTGATGGGCGCCCTGTCGGCCGGGCGGCCGGCGATCCAGCAGATCGTCGGGCCGATGATGACCAACCGCTTCCGCGGCGAGCGGCTCGGCGCCTGCACCGACTGCCGGCGCTTCTGGGCGCAGTTCCGCGCCGGCAAGGTCACCCAGGCCGAGATCGAGGCGGTCGAGGGCGGGTTGGCGACCACCGCGGGCACCTGTCCGGTCATGGGCACCGCCAGCACCATGGCGTCGATCACCGAGGCGCTCGGCATGTGCCTGCCCGGCACCGCCGCGATCCCGGCGGTGCACGGCGACCGCCTGCGCGCCGCCGAGGCGTCGGGCGCGCGCGCCGTCGCGATGATCGAGGAGGGCCTGACGCCCGACAAGATCGTCACGCCGAAGTCGGTCGAGAACGCCCTGCGCGTGCTGCTGGCGATCGGCGGCTCGACCAACGCGATCGTGCACCTGACCGCGATCGCCGGCCGCATGGGCATCCCGATCTCGCTCGATCGCCTCAACGCGATCAGCGACGAGACCCCGGTGCTGATCGACTTGAAGCCGACCGGCGACCACTACATGGAGGACCTGTTCTTCGGCGGCGGCGTCGGCGCGGTGCTGCGCGAGCTCAAGCCGCTGCTCCACCTCGACTGCCTGACGGTCGCCGGCGAGACCCTCGGCGAGCGCCTGGCGCGCGAGGACGGCGCGTGGGCCGATCCCACCGTCGTGCGGCCGGTGTCGAATCCGATGCGCGAGAATGGCGGACTGGTGGCGCTGTTCGGCAACCTGGCGCCCAACGGCGCGATCCTCAAGCGCTCGGCGGCCGACCCGAGCCTGTTCGAGAGCGAGGGCCGCGCCGTGGTGTTCAGCTCGCTCGAGGACATGGCGGCGCGCGGCGATAGCGACGACCTCGACGTCAAGCCGGGCGACTTCCTGGTGCTGCAGAACGCCGGCCCCAAGGCGATCGGCATGCCGGAGGCCGGCTACCTGCCGATCCCCGCCAAGCTGGCGCGCCAGGGCGTCAAGGACATGGTGCGGATTTCCGATGCGCGCATGAGCGGCACCGCGTTCGGCACCATCGTGCTGCACATCTCGCCCGAAGCCGCGGTCGGCGGCCCGCTGGCGCTGGTGCGCAACGGCGATCGCATCCGCCTGAGCGTCGCCCAGCGCCGCATCGAGCTCATGGTCGACGACGCCGAGCTGGCGCGCCGCAAGAGCGCCTGGAAGCCGTTCACCGCGCTCGACAACAAGCGCGGCTACGGCAAGCTCTACTTCGACCACGTGCTCCAGGCCGAAGACGGCTGCGACTTCGATTTTTTACGCGCGACGCGCTAAGAGAGACGACAGACGACAGAGGACGGACGGCAGACGGAAACGAATCTGTCGTCTGTCTTCCGTCGTCTGTCCTCTGCTACAGGAACAGCGGCTCGGGCTCGAGGCCGAGCAGGTGCTTGCCGACGGTCTCGAAGTGCATCGCGCGGCCCTGCAGGTGTTGGCAGATCGTGTAGGCGTCGCGGAAGCGCCGCTCGAACGGCTGGCTCTCGAAGATCGCCGTGGTTCCGGCCGCGCGATACATCGTCTCGGCCACGTGGGTCGCCTGCTGGATCGCGTAGGTCGCGGCCATCCGGATGGTCATGCGCTGATCCATGGTCAGGCGGCCGGCCTGCGTCACCGCCGCGCGGCAACCGGCCAGGAAATCGATCAGATAGACGCGCGCCGTCCGCAGCTGCATCTCGGCCTGCGCGACCTGCGACTGCACCACGGCGTTGTCGCGCAGCATCGTCTTGTAGCCGCGCGGCGCCTTGGCGCCCGCCAATGTCTTGAACGACTCGAGCATGGCGCGGGCGTTGCCGAGCGCGACCATGGCGAAGCCGGCGGCGTACAGGCTGGTCGCGCCGAAGCGATAGGGCGGCGCCAAGTCGGGCCGGTCGACGCCGTGCCAGCGGGTCAGGTGGATGCAGGTGTGGTCCTCGGCGACGAACAGGTCGGCGACCGAATAGGCGTCGCTGCCGGTGCCCTTGAGGCCGATGACGTCCCAGGTCGGGTCGATCGCGGCGCTGGCGCGCGCAAACAGCATGGTGCGCTCGGTCGGCTTGCCGTCGGGATCGAGCCGCGGCGTGCCGTCGCGCTCGATCACCGGGCAGTGGCCGCCCAGCCAAGTGGCGTGGCGGCTGCCGCTGCCGAAGCTCCAGGAGCCGGTGACGCGATAGCCGCCGTAGACCACGACCGCCTGCGCCTTGGGGCCGATGCCCCAGGCGAGCACGGCGTCGCGCGGCGCGAAGATCGCGCGCGCGACCTCGGGTGCGACGTGGACCGCGGTGATCGAGCACACGTTGGTCTGGTTGAGGCACCACGCCGTGCTGGCGTCGGCCTGGGCGACCGCCTCCAGGACCTCGACGTAGTCGGGCGGGTCGAGCTCGGCACCGCCCAGCGCGCGCGACAGCAGCAGGCGTAACAGGCCGGCGTCGTGCAGCGCGGTCATGATGTCGGCCGGCAGCTCGCGCGCCGCCTCGATGCGCGGCGCCGCCGCCTCGATCAGCGGCGCCAGCGCGCGCGCCCGCGCGACGGGATCGGCCGCGGCGGCGTTCGGGCTCGGCGCGGGGCGGGTTGCGCGCATGGTCGCCCATGGTCGGCCGGAACCGGCCGGCGGCGCAAGGATGCGGCAGCCGCCCCCTTTGATTCTATGCGGGTCGGTCTAGGCCGAAGCCCGGCGCGAGGGCGAATTGCCTCCAAATGGCACTTATCGCCCATTTCATAGGCATAAAAAATAGGCAATTGCCGGAATCCCGCAACAGTTGCAGCTCCCTAGGCGCTTCCGACTGGTCCGAGTCTTGCTGTCGGACTCGGGCCGCAACCCCGAATGCTGCGGCGCAACATTGGCTCTAGTGGAGGCACCTGTGAGATTCACGAAATTCCTGATGGCGGCCGGCGCGGTGGCGCTGCTGTCCGCGCCCGCCGTAGCCCAGCAGCCTCCGATCAAGGTCGGCGTCCTGCACTCGCTGTCCGGCACCATGGCGATCAGCGAGACCACGCTCAAGGACACCGTCCTGATGCTGATCGACGCCCAGAACAAGAAGGGCGGCCTGCTCGGCCGCAAGCTCGAGGCGGTGGTCGTCGACCCGGCGTCGAACTGGCCGCTGTTCGCCGAGAAGGCGCGCGAGCTGATCCAGGTCCAGAAGGTCGACGTCGTGTTCGGCTGCTGGACCTCGGTGTCGCGCAAGTCGGTGCTGCCGGTGTTCAAGGAGCTCAACAGCCTGTTGTTCTACCCGGTGCAGTACGAGGGCGAGGAATCGCAGCGCAACGTGTTCTACACCGGCGCCGCGCCGAACCAGCAGGCGATCCCGGCGGTCGAGTACCTGATGAGCAAGGACGGCGGCGAGGCCAAGCGCTGGGTGTTGCTCGGCACCGACTACGTCTATCCGCGCACCACCAACAAGATCCTGCGCGCCTTCCTGCATTCGAAGGGCGTGACCGACGCCGACATCATGGAGAACTACACGCCGTTCGGGCACTCCGACTGGCAGAGCATCGTCGCGAGCGTCAAGAAGTTCGCCGGCGAAGGCAAGAAGACCGCCGTGGTCTCGACCATCAACGGCGACGCCAACGTGCCGTTCTACAAGGAGCTCGGCAACCAGGGCATCAAGGCCCAGGACATCCCGACCGTGGCGTTCTCGGTCGGCGAGGAGGAGCTCGCCGGCATCGACACCAAGCCGCTGGTCGGCCATCTCGCCGCCTGGAACTACTTCCAGTCGGTCAAGAACCCGGTCAACGAGGCGTTCATCAAGCAGTGGCACGCCTTCATCAAGAGCGACAAGCGCGTCACCAACGACCCGATGGAGGCCCACGTGATTGGCTTCCAGATGTGGGTCCAGGCGGTCGAGCAGGCCGGCACCACCAACGTCGACGCGGTGCGCCAGGCGATGTACGGCCAGAAGGTCAAGGCGCCGGGCGGCTTCGACAGCGTGATGAACACCAACCATCACCTGTCCAAGCCGGTGATGATCGGCGAGGTCCAGGGCAACGGTCAGTTCCAGATCGTCTGGCAGACCAAGGGCCCGATCAAGGCCGACGCCTGGAGCCCGTTCATCCCGGAGAACAAGGACAAGCACGCCGACTGGACCTACCCGTGGGTCTGCGAGAGCTGCACCAAGCCGACCTACAACTGATCGCGAATCGGACCACCGTGTGGGGCGTCGCAACCGCGACGCCCCATGCGCCGAGAGGGCCCTTTATTTCCGGCGCCGGCCTGCCATGATGCGCCCCGTGTTGCGCGCCCTTGCGATTTTTCTGTCGTGTCTCCTGCTCGCCGCGACGCCGCGCGGCGCCATGGCGCAGGATCCGTTCACCGCGGCCCTCGCCGGCCTGAGCGGCGATTTCAGCGAAAAGATCGAGGCCATCGAGAAGCTCGCCGCGCTCGGCGACGGCCGCGCCGTGCCGCTGCTGCAGGCGCTCGGCGACGGCGCGCTGCTGGTGCGCGAGTCGGACAAGCGCTTGGCGATCGAGCGCGACAAGACCGCGTTCGATGCGCTGACCGGCGAATCCCTCGGCCCCGCCGACCAGGGCTTCGAGACCGCCCGCGTCAACAACCGCGTGCGCGGCGTCATTCGCGGCGCGCTCGGTCGCCTCCAACTCGTCAGCCCCGATCGCGCCCAGCGCCTGGCCGCCGCGGTCGGCGTGCTCAAGACGCGCGCGGCCGACAACCTGCCGCTGCTCGAGCAGGCGTTGGCCCAGGAGACCGACGCCGACGTGCGCGCGCTGCTCCAGACCGCGCTCGCCGCGACCCAGCTCCTGAGCGACAAGCCCGAGACGCGACGCGCCGGCGCCCAGGCGCTGGCCGGCTCCTCGGACCCCGACGTGCGCGCCATGCTGGTGCAGGAGCGCCAGTCGGCGGCCAACGATCCGCAGCTGACCGCCGCGCTCGACGCCGCGATCAAGTCGATCGACGACCGCCTGGTACTGTTCAACCTGATCCAGACCATCTTCCAAGGGCTGAGCCTGGGCTCGGTGCTGCTGCTCGCCGCCATGGGCCTGGCGATCACGTTCGGCGTCATGGGCGTGATCAACATGGCGCACGGCGAGATGGTCATGCTCGGCGCCTACGCGACCTTCGTGACCCAGCAGCTGTTCCGCGCCTATCTGCCGCCGGGCGCGGCCGAATACTCGATCCTCGCCTCGATCCCGGCGGCGTTCGCGGTCACCGGCGCGCTCGGCATCCTGCTCGAGCGCGGCATGATCCGTTTCCTCTACGGCCGGCCCCTTGAAACGCTGCTCATGACCTGGGGCCTCAGCATGATCCTGCAGCAGGCGGTGCGCTCGCTGTTCGGCCCGACCAACCGCGAGGTCGCCAGCCCGAGCTGGATGGCCGGTGCGCTGCAGCTCAGCGACGCCATCACGATCACGGCCAACCGCGTGTGGATCATCGTGTTCGGCCTGCTGGTGCTCGGCGTCATCGTGCTGGTGACGCGCGCCACGACCTACGGCCTGCACATGCGCGCGGTGACCCAGAACCGCGCCATCGCCTCGACCATGGGGATCCGCACCGGCTGGGTCGACGCGCTGACCTTCGGCCTCGGCTCGGGCATCGCCGGCATGGCCGGCGTGGCGTTGAGCCAGCTCGACAACGTCAGCCCCAACCTCGGCCAGGGTTACATCATCGACTCGTTCATGGTCGTGGTGTTCGGCGGCGTCGGCAATCTGTGGGGCACCTTGGTGGGCTCGTTCCTGCTCGGCATCGTCAACAAGTTCCTCGAGCCCTATTCGGGCGCGGTGCTCGGCAAGATCTTCGTGCTGGTCGCGATCATCGTGTTCATCCAGCGCCGCCCGCGCGGCCTGTTCGCGCTGCGCGGCCGCGCGGTCGAGGTCTGAGCGGTGGCGCGCGTGCCCATGGCGGGGCGCGAGCGCGCGCCGGTCGTGCTGGTGCTGATGGCGGTGGCCTTGGCGCTGCTCGTCGCGGTGCCGATCCTCAACATGCTGCCGTCGGACTCGCCGTTCTATCTCAGCGATTTCTCTGTCGTGCTGGTCGGCAAGTACCTGACCTACGCGATGTTGGCGCTCAGCATCGACCTGATCTGGGGCTATTGCGGCGTGCTCAGCCTCGGCCACGGCGCATTCTTCGCGCTCGGCGGCTATGCCATGGGCATGTACCTGATGCGCTCGATCGGCACGCGCGGCGTCTACCGCGATCCGATCCTGCCCGACTTCATGGTGTTCCTGAACTGGAAGGCGTTGCCCTGGTACTGGTACGGCTTCGACCATTTCGCCTTTGCCGCCGCCATGGTCGTGCTGGTGCCCGGCGTGCTCGCGCTCGCCTTCGGCTGGCTCGCCTTTCGCTCGCGCATCACCGGCGTCTACTTCTCGATCATCACCCAGGCGCTGACCTTCGCCCTGATGCTGGCGTTCTTCCGCAACGACATGGGCTTCGGCGGCAACAACG
>JACQAI010000415.1 GCA_016195115.1 Pseudomonadota bacterium | reverse complement strand
CTGCGCACGCCGTCGTGGGACTTCAGCCCGAACACGCTGGCGATCGAGCGCGAGATGGGGCTGCTCTACGACAGCTCGTTGATGTCCGACGACGATTGCTATGAGCTGCTGCTCGACGGCGCGCCGACCGGCGTCGTCGAGCTGCCGGTCGAGTGGGTACGCGACGACGCGGTCTACTTTCCGATGCACCGCTTCCTGGGTTTGCGGCCGTATACGCCGCCCGCCGCCGTGCTCGACATCTTCAAGCGCGAGCTCGACGCGGCGTTCGAGGAGGGCGGCGTCTTCCAGCTCACCATGCACCCGCATATCAGCGGCCACCGCTCGCGCATCTGGATCCTCGACGAGGTCATCCGCCACGCCCATTCCAAGGGCCGCGTGTGGTTCGCCACCCACGCCGAGGTCGCCTCGTGGGCCAAGCAGCACGCTGCTGAGCCTGCACGCGCTGCGGCGGAGTAGGCGCGGCAGGGGACGCAGGCCCCGCGAGCGCCATAAGCACCCAGCGCGGTCTCGGTACTCGCCGCGCTTCGTTCTTGCGCTCGCGGGGCTTACGCCCCTGCCGCGCGCTCATCGGCGCCACACCAATACGGCGCTCCGCTTCGGCACCTCGGCCACGATCCGGTCGCCGAAGCGAGCCGAGCAGGCCGCAGCCCGCGCCGTTGTCGAGCAGGGACTCGCAGTGACCGACGTGGCGGCGTAACGCCGCACCGACGGCGTCGCCATAGTCCGCGTGCGCCAGCCCCTCGGCATAAGAGCGCGCCGCGTCATCGCTCCAGACGCCGGATGGGGTCGGCCGATCGGCAGGCAAGTCGTTGATTGCCGTGGAACGCCTTGACACGCACGCCGCCAACCTGAACTCTCGCCCGCGATGGTTCCCCAATAGGGGATTGAAAGGGAACGCGGTGAGGATCTCCGGATCCGATGCCGCGGCTGCCCCCGCAACTGTAAGCGGCGAGCCGAGCGTCAGTCATGCCACTGGGAAACCGGGAAGGCGGCGCCACGGCGGTGACCCGCGAGCCAGGAGACCTGCCATCAGCGAGGTCGGCGCGACAAGGTCGGGCGGGGTGTCCTGACTGTGGTCACTGCAGCGGAGGTTCCGCCCGGTGGCAGGTTCGCGGTGACGCTGATCGCCGCGAGGTCGCATGGGCCGTCCATTCCCTATCCGCCGTCGTCCTTCTCTGCGCCTGTGCGCGTTTGCCATGGCGGGGCTGCTGCCCGCCGGCGCCCTCGAGGCACAGGACAAGCCCGGCGTGCGCGCCGGCGTCACGCGGCTTGACGAGGTCGTCGTCACCGCGCCGGGCCGCCGCGAGCCGCTCAGCCAGACGGCGTCGACCATCCAGGTGATCGCCGAGGAGAAGATCCGCAACTCCAACGCCCGATCGGTGACCGACCTGCTGGCCGAGAACGCCGTCGGCTTCATGAGCGAGTGGACCCCGGGCCAGACCTTGCTCAACATTCGCGGCGGCGCTTCCGAGGGTCAGGGCCGCGACTTCCGCAGCGAGGTCCAGATCCTGATCAACGGCCGGCGCGCCGGCACCGCCAACATCTCGAAACTGTCGCTGGCCGACGTGCTGCGCATCGAGATCATCCGCGGCCCCGCCTCGGTGGTCTACGGCAGCCAGGCGATCGGCGGCACCGTCAACATCATCACGCGCAACAGCCGGAACACCGAGGGGCGCTTCATCCAGGGCGCGACCGGCTCGTGGGGACTCGTCCAGGGCAATGCGTATGCCGCCGACAAGCTCGGCGCGGCGGGCTACTACGTCGGCCTGTCCGGCGGGCGGCGCGACAGCTACGAGGCTGGCCAGGGCGCGCCCGAGCAGCCGCTCGCCAACACGGCGTGGAACCGGCAGGGCGCGCTGGTCTCGACCGGCTACGCCTTCGACGAGCGCAATCACCTGGAGCTCACCGCCCGCCACGACGGCACCTACGACACCGGCTTCCGCGGCTCGCAGTGGAGCTTCACCAGCCTCGAGGATCGCTACAACCAGTCGGTCGATGCGATCTACACCGGCCGCTCGATCGACAACGCCTACACCTGGACGGCGCAGACGTATTTCTTCAACGACGTCGACGACCTCAACTGGACGGCGTTCCGCCAGCGCACCGGCGCCGCCGGCAACAGCATCGACCACAACCGGCGCACCCAGCAGGCCGCCGGCATGAAGCTGGTGCCGGAGTTCCGACTGTCGGAGAGCAACCTGCTGCTGGCGGGCCTCGACGTCGAGCAGGCGCGGCTCAACAGCCAGCGCTACATCAAGGCGGTGGTCGGCGCGACGACGCAGCTCGCGCCGCTCGACAACAACGAGCTCGACACCACGGTGGCGTTCTATGCCGAGGACGTCCAGCACGTCCTCGACGACCGTGTCGCGCTGCGCGCCGGCGTGCGTCAAACCTTCGGCACCCAGGAGCTGTTGACGACGCCCAACCAGCCGTTGTTGCGCACCGGCTCGCGCGACTACGACAACACGACCTACAGCGCCGGCGCCGCCTTCCTGGCGACCGACTGGCTGAAGCTGCGCAGCGGCATCGCGACCGGCTTTCGCGCGCCGACCGGCAGCGAGCTCGCCGCGTCGTTCATCTCGCTCGGCGGCGCCCAGACGATCGGCAATGCCGCGCTCAAGCCCGAGACCAACACGCAGTACGAGATCGGCTTCACGGTGACGCAGCCGGCCGCGCTGCTCGACGTCGCGCTGTTCCAGAACACGATCTACGACCGCATCGGCCAGCGCCAGATCAGCTCGAGCGGGGCCAACACCGTTAGCCAGTTCGTCAACGCGACCGGCGAGGTGTTGGTGCGTGGCTTCGAGATGCAGGGTGAGCTCGACGTCGCGCGCCTGGTCGGTTGGTCGTCGATCGTGCGGCTGTTCGGCAACGGCGTGTATAATTTCGATATGCAGGATCATGGCGCCGATCCGCGGCTCAATCCGATCGGGCGCGGCAATCAGGTCCAGCGCATGTACCAATACCAACTTGCGGTCGGCGGCGTCTTCGGCGAGTCGGGCAAGTTCGACGTCCGACCGACCGGCATCTTGCGCGGCACGATGTACTACAACACCGAGGAGGACCTGCTGACAACCTACAAGCCCAACACGTTCTTCGTCAGCAAGAAGGATCCGTTCTGGATCTGGAACTTGCGCGGCAACTACTATCCGTTCGACGGCGTGACCGTGTTCGGCGCGATCAACAACATCTTCGACGAGAACAAGTCGCCGCAGTTCATCTCGACCGATTCGCTGCCCTACCAGGCCAACCCGCGCGGCTCCAACGGCGGCCTGGGCAACAGCATGCCGGGCCGCGAGTTCCTCGTCGGATTCCAGGTGTTCTTCTGAGGCTGGCCCCCGCCGTCCTGATGGCCGGCCTCGCGCTCGCGCACAGCGCCACGGCAGCCGAGCCGTTCCCGCGCACCGTGGTCGATGCCACCGGGCGCGCCGTCACGATTGCGGCGCCGCCGCGGCGCATCGTCACGATCTTCGCGAGCAACACCGAGATCGCCGTGGCGCTCGGTCTGGCCGACCGCATCGTCGGCATCGAGGCGTTCACGCGCTATCCGCCCGAGATCCTCGACCGGCCGCTGGTCGGCGGCCGCCTGGGCTTCTCGGTGGAGGCGATCGTCAAGCTCGGCGCGGATCTGGTCGTCATGACGCCGTCGCGCCAGGCCGCCAACCAGCTGGTGCCGCCACTGGCCCGCGTCGGCACCCCGGCGCTGGTGCTGCAGACCGAGACCGTGGCGACGGTGTTCGCCAACATGGCCCTGGTCGGCCGCGCGACCGGCGCCGAGGACGAGGCGGCGCGCGTCACCGCGGCGCTGCAGGCACGCATCGACGCGGTGGCGCGCCGACTGGTCGGCCGCCCGCCGGTGCGCGTCTATCTCGAGACCGGGTCGACCGGCCGCGGCGGCTTCGCGACCGTGCGGGCCAACACCTACACTGCCGATATGTTGCGGCTGGCCGGCGGCATCAGCGTGTTCGGGCAGGATCCGGCGATCGCCCAGGTCAGCGGCGAGGCCCTGATCACCGCCGCGCCCGACGTCATCCTGGTCGCCGGCACCGCGGCGCAGGCCGCCGCGGTGCCGGGACGGGTCGGCTGGTCGACTTTGCCGGCGGTGCAGCGCGGCGCGGTCTTCGCGATGCCGCGGCCGCTGCTCCTGATCCCGGGACCGCGCATCGCCGACGGCGTCGAGCGCATGGCCCGCGTGCTCCACCCTGACGCGTTCGCAGCGCCATGACGGCCGCCAAGCTCGCCGCCGCCTTCGTCGTGTGCGCGCTCGGCGCGATCTGGCTCGGCGCCGACATTCCGAGCCCGGGCGCGCTGCTGCATGCCGTGACCCATCCGCAGGAGCCGTTCTCGGTGCTGTTGCTGAGCTGGCGCGCGCCGCGCGTGCTCGCGGCGTTTTGCGTCGGCGCCTGCCTCGGGCTGGCCGGCGCGGTGTTCCAAGGCGTGTTCCGCAATCCGCTGGCCGAGCCCTATCTGCTGGGCAGCGCCGGCGGCGCCGCGGTCGGCGCCACCATCGCGATCCTGTTGCCGCTACCGCTGGCGCAGGCCGTGGCGCTGCCGCTGTTCGCGTTCGCGGGCGCCTGGGGCGCCACCATCCTGGTGGTGCTGACCGCAAGACTTGCGGGAGTTGGCGAAGCGAGCGGCCTGCTGCTCGCCGGCATCGGCGTCGCCGCGGTGCTGGCCGCGCTGCGCAGCCTGCTGCTGCTGGCGCTGTCGGACGAGACGGTCAGTTTGCAGGTCGTGCTCAGCTGGACGCTGGGCGGCATCCAGACGCCGTTCTGGGACGAGCTCGCCGTGCTCGCCGGCCTCACCGCGGCCGGCCTCGTGCTGTGCCTCGGCTTGGCGTCCGGGCTCGACGTGCTCGGGCTCGGCGACGCCGTCGCGGCCAACATGGGGCTGCCGGTCGAGCGCTTCCTGCGGCGCGCCGTGTTGCTCGCCGCGGCGGTCACCGCGGTCGCGGTATGCTGGGGCGGCCTAGTCGCGTTCGTCGGGCTGGTCGTGCCGCACGTGATGCGCTGGCGGTTCGGCGCCGCCCACCGCCAGCTGCTGCCGGCGAGCGCGTTTGCCGGCGGCTGTCTCCTGATGCTGCTCGACGGCGCGGCGCGCGCGCTGCTGCCGCCGGCCGAGATCCCGCTCGGCCTGATCACCGCGCTGCTCGGCGGTCCGTTCTTCCTGCTGCTGTTGGCGCGCGAGGCGCGGCGATGAGCCCGCTGGCGCTCGAGGCCGACGGGCTGCGCGTCGTGCGCGGCAGGCGCGCCATCCTCGACGGCTTCGACGTCGCCGTGCCGAGCCACCGCTTGGTCGCGATGATCGGACCCAACGGCGCCGGCAAGACCACGGCGCTGCGCGCGCTCGCCGCGGTCGAGGCGCCGGACGCCGGTCGCGTGCGCTGGCTCGGGCGCGACGCCGCGGCCTGGGACCGCCGCAGCTTGGCGCGCGCCGTGTCCTACCTGCCGCAACAGTTCCGCAGCCACTGGGATCTCAGCGTCGCCGAGCTGATCGCGCTCGGCGCCGCGCGCGGCCGCGGCTTCGGCTGGCTCGACGGCTTGCATGCGTCGGTTGCGCCCGATCTCGCGCTGACCCAGGCGCTCGAGCTCGAAGCGCTGATGACGCGGCGCTTCGCCAGCCTGTCGGCCGGTGAGCAAGCGCGCGCCGCGTTCGCGATGGCCACGGTGTCGCATCCCGCGATCCTGCTCGCTGACGAGCCGGCGGCCAGCCTCGACGTCGCCCACCAGCTGCGGCTGATGGCGCTGATGCGTCGGCTCGCCGGCGACACCACCGTCGTCGTGGTGCTGCACGACCTCAATCTCGCCGCGCGGTTCGCCGACGAAGTGATCCTGGTTGCGGCCGGGAAATGCCGACTGGCCGGCCCGACCGAGACGATCCTGGAGTCGCTAGAGCTCGATGAGATATTCGAGACGCGCTTCGAGCGCCTATCGGTCAACGGCCGACTGCACCTCGCGCCGCGCTGAGGCGCGCCGTGAGCGCACGTCGTCGCGGCTATTCGCGCTCGGCGCCGCCGGCCTTGGCGAGCCCGCGCGCTTCCTGGGCGCCGGTCACCAGGTCGACCTGACGCAGCACCCGGCGCTGCGGCAGGCGCACCCGCGTGGTCGTGCCGACACCCGGCTCGCTGGTCAGCTCGAGCTTGCCGCCGTGCAGCTCGGTCAGCTGCTTGGCCAGCGGCAGGCCGAGGCCGCTGCCCTCGTAGCGCCGGGTCATGGCGTTGTCGACCTGGCGGAACGGCTCGAGCGCGACCACGATCTCCTGCGCCGTCATGCCGATGCCGGTGTCGGCGATCGTGATCGTGGCGCCACCATCGGCGTCGGGCGCCGCGCGCGCGGTCACCCGGCCGCCCTCGGGCGTGAACTTGACGGCGTTCGACATCAGGTTGAGGACGATCTGCTTCAGCCGCACCGGGTCGGCCATCAGGACCGGCAGATCGCGCGCGATGTCGACCTCGAGGGCGACCTTGCTGTCGCGCGCGCGCTCGGCCAGGAGTCGGTGGCAGGCTTGGACGAGCTGGGCGAGGTCGACCGGCTCGTCGTGCAGCTCGAGCCGGCCGGCGCCGATCTTCGACAGATCGAGCACGTCGCCGATCAGCCGCAGCAGATGCTGCCCGGATTCGTGGATGTCCTGGGCATACTCGCGATAGCGATTGTCGATCGGCCCCATCAGGGCGTCGCGCATGACTTCCGAGAAACCGATCACGGCGTTGAGCGGCGTGCGCAGCTCGTGGCTGACGTTGGCGAGGAATTCGCTCTTGGCGATGTTGGCCGACTCGGCTTCCTCCTTGGCGCGGCGCAGCTCGGCTTCGACATGCGCATGCGCCGCAACCTGGCGGATCAGCAGCCATGCCAGCGCGCCGAACAGCACGGTCAAGATCATGCCAGCCAGCAGCACGGATTGCTTCTGATGCTCGTACTGCGCCAGCGCGTCGGCCTGGCTGACCGCCACCGCGACGACCAGCGGCAGCGCCGGCAGGGTGCGGTAGGCGATGATCCGCGATACGCCGTCGACCGCGCTCACCGAGTGGACCATGCCGTTCGGCGCCTGCGCCTGCGCGCGCAGCACGGCCAGCTGTCGCCAATCCTGGCCGAGCTCGAGATGGCCGCGCGACGGCCGTGCGCGCAGGTAACCGTCGGTGCCGAACACCGCGACGATGCCCGCCGGGCCGATGTCGATGGCGTTGTAGAAATTGCTGAGATAGGCGGGGTCGAGCGAAATCGCCGCGACGCCGCCGAAGCTGCCGTCGCTCATCACGATGCGCCGCGACAGCAGCACGCTGAGCCGGCCGGAGATGCGGCCGACCACCGGCTTGCCGATGAACAGCTGGTCGGCGCCGCCGTCGGCGTGGAAGCGGAAATGCTCGCGATCGCCGAGATAGAGATCGGGTTGCGACGCCATGCTGGCCCACACCACCACGCCGTCGCGGTTGATCAGCGACATGCCGATGACCAGATCGGTCAGCGCTTCGTCCTGCCGCATGGTCGCCTCGAAGTCGAAGCGCGACGGATTGGCGGCGTAGGCGCCGCGCATCTGCAGCAACGCCTGATCGATCCCCTTGATCGTGCGGACGATGTGCTCCTCGAAGGCGCGCGCGAAGTTGGTCGCGGTGTGCTCGGCCTCGACGATGTGATCGGCGCGCACGGTCTTGAGATGGAACCAGATGCCGCTCCACAGCAGCGCGATCGTCAGCGCGGTGCCGAAGCCGATCGAGAGCCGCATGGCGGTGACGCGGGCGGGCCTGCGCCACAGTCCAAGGCGTTGCCGGAGGCCCGTCACGGCGCGACCCGGCGGCGCGCGGCCGGCGCGCGCGCCTTCAGCCTTGAGGTCCGGGGCTGCGGCCGCCCGTCCATGCCCAGCCTTCTGCTTGCAAAACCAATGGGTTAGGCATGAAGCCACGCGGCTCCAGCGGCCCGCGCCCGACGCGAGCAATCAGAGTATTTCCAATAGCTTAGGGTTAAATTAAGACGGTTCGACCG
>JACQAI010000414.1 GCA_016195115.1 Pseudomonadota bacterium | reverse complement strand
GCTATGCCGCATTCCTGATCGTCGCACTGCTCGGCCAGCTCTGGCCCGATCGTTCGTTCGGAGCGACCTCGCTGCTGCTGGCCGCGGCGATCTACGCGGCGCTCGTCATCGTGCTGCCGATCAACTGCGCGACCCACCGCCGCATCCTGCTCAACTTCCAGCTCGTGATCGTCGCCGTCAGCCTGCTGGTGTTCGTCGACCACGCCATCCAGCTGGCGGGCCGCGACATGCCGAATATCGAGGCGATCCAGCCCGACAAGATGATCTACCACGAGTTCGTCTACATCCAGCCGCTCTACTACGGCTCACCGTATTCGAAACCCAACGCGATTTTCCTGCTCGAGGCGTCGACCACCTCGCAGCTCATCGCCACGGGCCTGATTCTCGAACTCGCGCTGTTCCAGCGCCTGCGCTTTCTGTTGCTGTTCGGCTGCGCCCTGATCGCGACCTTCGCCGGCACCGGGCTGCTGCTCGTCGTCGTGTCGTCGCCGTTCCTGCTGCCGCGGCTCAAGCCGGCCCTGATCGCCGCCGGCGTTCTGGCGATGGCGGTGGCGATCGCCTTGGCGGCGGCCACCGGCTGGTTCGAGGTCGTGAGCAAGCGGCTCGACGAGCACGAGCACAAGGGGTCGAGCGCGTACGCCCGTTTCGTCGCGCCGGTCGAGATCGTCGGCGCGACGATCGCGGGCGAGCCCGAAGGGGCGCTGTTCGGCGTCGGCGCCGGCAACATCGAGCGCCGGCCCGGCATCGTGTGGATGGCCTACGCCAAGATCATCGTCGAATACGGCCTGATCGTCTTCGTGGTCTGGCTGGCGTTCTTCAGCCACGCCGTGCTCAGCCCGGGGGTGCCGTTCATCGTGGCGTGGCTGGCGCTCGTCCAGTTCCAGCCTGGTGTCCGAGCCCCGGCAATCCCCCGTGACGCCACGCCGCATCCGCTTGTCAGCCCCGCGGCCAGGCCGCTAATTAAATGATAGAAACCGATCACGAGCTGCGAACTTTAATTAAATCGAAAGGCGAAACAGGGCGAATGGACTTCACGGTCAAGAAGGCGATCTTTCCGGTCGGCGGGCTCGGCACGCGCTTCCTGCCGGCGACCAAGGCGATGCCCAAGGAAATGCTGCCGGTGGTCGACAAACCGTTGATCCAGTACGCGGTCGAAGAGGCGCGCGCCGCCGGCATCGAGCAGTTCATCTTCGTCACCGGCCGCGGCAAGACCGCGATCGAGGACCATTTCGACAGCAGCGCCGAACTGCGCAGCACCCTGCTGGCGCGCGGCAAGCAGGATCTCTGGCATTCGATCGAGGCCATCGCCTTGGACGCCGGCCGCATCAGCTACACGCGCCAGCCCGAGCCGCTCGGCCTCGGCCATGCGGTGTGGTGCGCCCGCAGCATGATCGGCGACGAGCCGTTCGCCGTGCTGCTCGCCGACGATCTGATCCTCGGCGAGGAGCCGTGCCTCAAGCAGATGATCGAGGCCTACCGCGAGCTCGGCGGCGTGATGACCGCGGTGATGGATGTGCCGCGCGAGCACGTCGACCGCTACGGCATCCTCGACGTCGGGCACGACGACGGCCGGCTGATCGACGTCAAGGGCCTGGTCGAGAAGCCGACCGCGGCGCGCGCGCCGTCGCAGATCGCCGTGATCGGCCGCTATATCCTGCATCCGCGCGTGTTCGAGCACCTCGATCGCCAGCAGCGCGGCGCCGGCGGCGAGATCCAGGTGACCGACGCGATCGCCAAGCAGATCGGGCGCATGCCGGTCAACGGCTATCGCTTCGCCGGCCGCCGCTTCGACTGCGGCGACAAGGTCGGCTTTCTCGAGGCCAACCTGGCGTTCGCGCTGTCGCGCGCCGACATGGCCGACGACGTGCGCCGCGTGCTCAAGCGCTTCAACTGCTGAGATGGATATCGTCGTCGCGGATCGTGCGCCCGAGCCCGAACCCCAGCCCGCGGTCATGGTCGGCTGGACCCCGCGCTTCAGCCTGACGGTGATCACCTTCGCGCGCGATGCCATGCTGCGCCGGCTGATCGCGCACTTGGGGCCCGTGCTCAAGGAACGCCGCGACGTCGAATTCATCCTGGTCGACAACAATCCCGACGCGCTCGACCGCTCGGCGTGGCTCGTCGGCCTGGGCACGGCGCGCTACGTCAAGCTCGGTGCGAACCATGGCGTGCGCGCGCGCAACGTCGGCGCGCGTCACGCCCGCGGCGACATCCTGGTGTTCAACGACGACGACGTCTTGATCGAGCCGGCCGACTTCCTCGACCGCTTCGCCGAGGCGTTCGACACCGACCCGCGCCTCGGCCTGGTGTGCGCGCGCACCGTGATGGCCGATACCGGCGAGACGCCGCGCGCCTACTTCCCGCACACCAACAAGCAGCTGCCGCACGACCGCACGTTCAAGACCTTCCGCTTCCAGGCCAACGCCTTCGCGATCCGGCGCGCAACCTACGCGCGGGTCGGCCTGATGGCCGACGACTTCTTCTACGGCCTCGAGGAGATCGACTACGCCTACCGCGTGATCAAGGCCGGTTTCGAGATCCTGCATTTGCCCGCGGTGCGCGCGCTCGAGTTCAACGATCCCGGCGGGCGCCGCCCGCAGCCCGCCGTCGAGCGCATGCGCCTGGCCAACAAGTTCAAGATCTCCTACCTCCACATGCCGCTGGCGCCGCTGCTCGTCAACATCCCGCTGTTCGCGGTCTACGTCCTGATGCTCAACCGCGGCAAGGTCAACGTGCCCGGCGCATTCGGCGACTTCGTCGCCTGGGCGTGGCGCAACCGCGCGCGGCGCGCGCCGATCGATCGGCCGGCCCGCGCCTATATCCGCGCCTGCGGCGGCCAGCTGTGGAAGTAGCCGGCACGGCGGGCCCGCCCGCCAAACCGTCTAAGCCGAGTTGTTTAAAATTTAACCTGTACTTTCGCCAAAGCCCTCGGTACCGTCTTAAGGCGAAAGCTTTAATGGCGAAGGAACCGAGGCTGGCCCCGGCCGTTAAATGATGTTAACCATGCCCGTGACAAATTTAGGGTGCCGACTTAAGGTTGCCATAAGGATATCCGGCATTGAATCGAGCGTGTGCTGCCGGGTCGATGACGCGATCAAAATGATGCTCGGCGGGAGCTGAAACGGTGGTGTGGCCGGCCATGGCTAAAATTCATACATCGCGCAAAATCAAAGCCGTCGACGAGAACTTTGCGCCGACATCGGAGACCCGCGGGACGGCCGACCTGGTCGTCGGCAAGGCGGTCCGGCGGGCCGCCCAGGAGCCCAGCCTGCGCGACCGCCTGGCGGATTATTTCCGCGCCGGCCATAACGGCAGCGACCGCGAGCTCGCCCAGCTGTTCGGCGCCTCGGTCGGCTCGATCAGCGTTTATCGCTGCCAATTAAAG
>JACQAI010000413.1 GCA_016195115.1 Pseudomonadota bacterium | reverse complement strand
CCCAAAATCGCCGCCCCCGGAACGCCCTCAAGCGGGCGCAGTCCTCGGGACTCGCGATCGAATACATAACCGATCGTCGGAGCCGTCATCTCTACGTTGCCGATTTGCGCGATGGCCAGCGCCGGCACTGCCAGCGCTGCGATCACGGCGACTATGGCAGCGCGCATCGTCATGGTTCCTCCCCCGTCGCCGGTCTTTTGTCGCCGGAACTACCGGCGCAACGCCGGTGGATCGATAGCATAGATCAGCGGGTAGAACGGGAACAGCATGCGCGCCGGCAGGAACTCGTAGAACCGGCGCGCGCCGGCTTCCGAGACCGCCCACAGTCGGCCGTCGGCGGCGAACGCGATGCCCTCGGTGGCGGCGGGAACCGCGTAGTCCGCCTCGATCGCGCCGGTCGCGGGATCGAGGCGCACCAGGCGGGCCCAGCCGATGTCGCTGCGGGCGACCCACAGCCTGCCGTCGCGGTCGAACGCCGCGCCCTGGGCGTCGCTCGGGATCGGCACCGGCTTGCCCGCCATGGCGGCCGTCACCGTCGCGCCGTCGCGCAAGTCCTTCACGGTTGCGAGATCGATGCGGACGATCTGCCCCGGCTTGTCCTTGACCGAGGTGCCGAGCCATAGGCTGTCGGCGCTGGTTGCGGCGACGCCGCCGGTCAGACCGTCCCCCAAGGCGAGCTTGCGGACGATCGGCGCCGCCTGGTCGAAGGCGTCGAGCGTGGTCACGAACAGGAGCTGCGTGTCGGCGATCACCAGAGTGCCGTCGGCAAACGCCGCGAGCCCGCCGCTGTGGCCGCAGTGACGCATGCCGTCGTACGGCAGCGCGAATGGCAAATCGATGCGTCCGCGCACGCCCCCCGTGGCGGCGTCGATGCGGTAGACGCGGCACGGCCCCTTGTTGAGGTCGTGGCGGCGGCTTTGGAAGGTCGACACCAGGACGTCGCCGCCGGCGACCGCCAAGCCCTGCGGCACCCCATAGTCGTCGAGCGCCGGCACCCAGATGCGCTGGACGATCGCGGCGGCGTTGGGCGCCGCGTCGACGCCGCCCGGGCCGAAGCTCGGCGGCGTGCCCAGGATGCCGCGCGCGTCGGGGCCGCCGCAGCTCGCCGCGAGCAGCAGCGCAACGGCGGCGAGACGCGCGCGCACGGGCGCCGGTTCGGCTTAGATCAGTTTGACGTTCTTCAGCGGCAGCGAGCGGACGGGCTTACCCGTTGCGGCGTGGATGGCGTTGAGCACCGACGGGATGACGACGCAGATCGTCGGCTCGCCGACGCCGCCCCAGAAGTCGTAGCTCGGCACGATCACGGTCTCGACCTTGGGCATCTCGGCCAGGCGCATGATCTCGTAGCTGTCGAAGTTGAGCTCGACCATGCGGCCGTCCTTGACCGTCATCTCGCCGTAGAGCCCGGCGGTGAGCCCGAACGCCACCGAGCCCTCGACCTGGGCGGCGATCTGACCGGGATTGACGGCGTGGCCGCAATTGAGCGCCAGCACCATGCGGTGCACCTTGACGGCGCCCTTGGGGCTGACCGAGACCTCGGCGACCGCCGCCGAGTAGCTGCCGTAGCCCATGAACTGCGCGATGCCGCGATGCACGCCGGCGGGCAGCGGTTTGCCCCAATCGCCTTTCTCGGCGGCGGCGTTGAGCACCGCCAGGTGCTTCGGGTGGTTCTGCATCAGGGCGCGCCGGAACTCCAACGAGTCGGTACCGGCGGCGCGCGCCGCCTCCTCGATGAAGCACTCCATGTAGACCGCGTTCTGGTTGGTGTTGACGCCGCGCCACGGCCCGACCGGCACGTGGCTGTTGCGCATCGCGTACTCGATCAGCAGGTTCGGCACCGTGTAGCCGAGCTGGGCGTCGCCGGGATCCTTCCACCAGCCTTGGAGCTGGCGCCGGTCGCCGCCGCCCTTGATCGCCGCCGGGTTGGAGAAGGCATTGATCGACTGGCCGGACAGGCGGACGTGCAGGCCGACCAGCTTGCCGCTGGCGTCGAGCCCGGCGGTCATCTTGCATTGCGAGATCGGCCGGTAGAAGTCGTGCGCCTGGTCCTCCTCGCGGCTCCAGATCAGCTTGATCGGCGTGCCGGGGAATTGCTTGGCGATCGCGACCGCTTGGCGCGTGTAGTCCTGGGAGCCGCCGCGGCGGCCGAAGCCGCCGCCCAGGTCGTGGCGGTAGACCTCGCATTTATCCAACGGCAGCCCTGATTCCTCGGCGAGCGCGGCGAGCGACGCCTCGGCGTTCTGGCTCGGCACCCAGACCTCGCCGCGATCCGCCGAGACCTTGGCGGTGCAGGTCATCGGCTCCATGGTGGCGTGCGCCAGGAACGGCGTCGCGTAGGTCGCCTCGACCTTCTTGGCGGCGCCGTCGATCGCCTTCAGCGCGTCGCCCTCGCGACGATCGGCATAGGCTTCCGCCGCCGTCAGGCCTTCCTTCAGGGTCTCGGCGATGGTGGCGCTCGACGCGGTCGCGCCGGCGCCTTCGTCCCACACGATCGGCAGGGCATCGAGCGCCGACTTGGCGCGCCACCAGCTG
>JACQAI010000409.1 GCA_016195115.1 Pseudomonadota bacterium | reverse complement strand
TTGTCGTGCACGATCTTCTTCTGAACGCTCGACGAGAAGCCGGCGAGGTTCTCCTTCAAGGTCTCGCGCGAGTTCGGCCAGATGCAATCGGGGTGCGGGTAGTCGGCGCCCCAGATGATGTTGTCCTCGCCGATCAGCGGTACGATCGGCTCGAGGAACTGGTCCTGCTGGTAGGTCACGAAGCCCTGGCGGCGGAAATAGTCGCTTGGCTTGAGCTTGAAGCCGAGCGAGCGCGCACGGTCGTTGTACTCGGTGTCGAGCCGGTCGAACACGTAGGGCAGCCAGGTCACGCCCGACTCGCCGAGCACGAAGTTGAAGTCGGGATATTTCTCGCACGCGCCCGACGCCAGCATCGACACCAGCACCTCCATGGTGTCGAGCTGGAACAAGGCCGAGCGCACCAGGCGGAACTGCGTGAAGTACTCCTTCTCCATCTCGGCGTTGTCGGGCGCGCGCAGCGCCTTGAAGCCGGTGGAGTGGAACGACACCGGGAACTTGCACTCGGCGCACGCCTCCCACAGCGCGTACCAGGCGTGATGCCACAGCGGCAGGCTCATGCGCTTGAAGGCGAGATCGCCGCCGCGCAGGCCCATCTTGGCGCACCGCCGCACCTCGGCCGCGGCCTCTTTGGGATCGTGGTTGGGGATGATGGCGAGCGGGAACACGCGGTTGGGATCGGCGCGCCGGGCGAAGTCGGCGACCCAGTCGTTGTAGATGCGGTCGCACCAGGCGCGTAAGCCCGGGTCGTTGATCATCTCGTTGATCATCAGGCAGCCGTAGACGACCTCGGCCTCGAGGCCGTCACGGTCGAGATCGGCGATGCGGAGCTCGGGCGTGGTCGGCCGCGGCTTGGCGCCCGGCCGGTTGTTCCAGTCGAAGCCGATCGCCTTCATCTCGTCGATGTGGCCGAACTGGCCCTTGGTGTATTTGAGGAAGCCCGGGCCGACGCCATTCCACATGCCCTTGTCGACCGCCTCGACGAACCAGTGGCAGCCGTCGTCGAGCTCCTCGACGCGCGGCGCCGCCACCTTCCACTTGCCGGGGGCTTGGGCCGACCACAGATCGGGCGGGCAATAGGTCAGGTCGATATGATTGTCGCCGGAGATCAGCCGGTCGGGCATGGGTGCGCTCCTCTGGGTCTTACCCGCCCACCGATCCGGGGCGCGCCGCGCCGCGCACCGCGGTCGTGATCGCGCTCGAGGGCGCGATCGGGCCGGCGACCGCCGCCTACGTCGTGCGCAGCCTGCAGGCCGCCGAGCACGACGGCGCCGCTGTCGCGGTGCTGCGCCTCGACACGCCGGGCGGCCTCGACAGCGCCATGCGCGACATCATCCGCGCCATGCTGGCGTCGCCGGTGCCGGTGCTGGCGTTCGTCGCGCCGAGCGGCGCGCGCGCCGCCAGCGCCGGCACCTACATCCTCTATGCCAGCGCGCTCGCCGCGATGACACCCGGCACCAACCTGGGCGCCGCCACGCCGGTGTCGCTGTTCGGCAACCCGCCGGCGGCCCCCGGAACCGACAAGGGCGCCGACAAGAAGCCGGCCGGCGACGGCGACAAGCGCGAGGCGGCGCCGCTGATCGGGTCGCACGACGCCATGACGGCCAAGGCGACCAACGATGCCGCGGCCTACATCCGCGGCCTGGCGACGATGCACGGCCGCAACGCCGACTGGGCCGAGCGCGCGGTGCGCGAGGCGGTCAGCCTGCCCTATGACGCGGCGCTGGCGCAGCGCGTCATCGACGTCGTCGCCACCAGCGAGGCCGACCTGCTCAAGCAGGTCGATGGCCGCACCGTCATGGTGCTGGGCAAGAAAATTCGGCTCGCGACCGCCGGGCTCGAGATCGTCACGGTCGAGCCGACCTGGCGCGACCAGATGCTCGGCCTGCTGACCAATCCCAACGTCGTCTATCTGCTGCTGCTCGCCGGCCTGATGGGCGTGGCCTTCGAACTCACCCATCCGGGCGTGATCGCGCCCGGCGTGGTCGGCACGATCTGCCTGCTGGTCGGCGGCTACGGCCTCAATCTGCTGCCGATCGACTATGCCGGCGTGGCGTTGGCGCTGCTCGGCATCGGCCTGATGGTCGCCGAGGCGTTCGTGCCGGCGTTCGGCGCGCTCGGCTTGGGCGGTGCGGCGGCATTCGCGATCGGCTCGCTGATGATGTTCGAGAATCCCGACCTCCGGCCGCCGATCTCGATGATCGTCGGCGCCACACTGGCGAGCACGGCGCTGTTCGCAGTCGTGCTGGCCTTGCTGCTGCGCGCGCGGCGCCGGCCGGTAGTGACCGGCAACGCCGTGCTGGTCGGCGCGCTCGGGCAAACCACGCGCTGGGCCGGCGCCGAGGGCGAGGTCATGGTCCACGGCGAGCGCTGGCAAGCGCGTGCCGCGCGGCCGCTCGCGCCGGGCCAGGCCGTCAAGGTGGTCGATCGCCAGGGCCTCACCCTGGTGGTCGAGCCGACTTAGAGCGCATCCACGGTCGAGGCAGGAGAGGCCCCATGAGCTTGGTCAGCATCGCCTATGTCGTGATCCTGTTGTTGATCGCGGGCCTCGTCCTGTCGGCGGTCAGGGTCATGCGCGAGTACCAGCGCGCGGTCATGTTCACGCTCGGCCGCTTCACCGGCGTCAAAGGACCCGGCCTGATCCTCTTGGTGCCCTACGTCCAGCAGATGGTGCGCATCGACCTGCGCACGATCGTGCTCGACATCCCAAGCCAGGACGTGATCTCGCGCGACAACGTCTCCGTCAAGGTCAACGCCGTGCTGTATTTCCGCGTCGTCGATGCCGACAAGGCGGTGATCCAGGTCGAGAACTTCATGCAGGCGACGAGTCAGCTCGCGCAAACCACGCTGCGCTCGGTGCTCGGAAAGCATATGCTGGATGAAATGCTGGCGGAGCGCGACAAGCTCAATCACGACATCCAGGAGATCCTCGACGCCCAGACCGAGTCGTGGGGCGTCAAGGTGATCAACGTCGAGATCAAGCAGGTCGACATCGACGAGAGCATGGTGCGCGCGATCGCCCGCCAGGCCGAGGCCGAGCGCACGCGGCGCGCCAAGGTGATCAACGCCGAGGGCGAGCAGCAGGCCGCCCAGAAGCTGGTCGAAGCGGCGCAGCTGCTCGCGACCGCGACCGGCGCCATGCAGCTGCGCTATCTCGGCACCCTGAGCGAGATCGCCAGCGAGCGCAGCACGACCATCGTGTTCCCGTTCCCGCTCGACATCATCAAGGCGTTCACCGAGATGCGCTCGGCGACCTGACGCGGCGCCATGCTGGTCGTCCACGCCTACATCGAGGTGACCGCGCTCGCGCGCGGGCTCGACTTCTATTGCGACGGGCTCTGCCTGACCGTGAAGCGGCAGTATGGCCCGCGCTGGGTCGAGCTCGCGGGCGCCACGGTGCCGATCTTCCTGCTCGCCGAGCGCCCGGCCGCGGCCGATCTCGGCACCGTCACGGCGGCGCGGCACTACGACCGCCATTGGACGCCGGTGCATCTCGACTTCATCGTGCCCGACCTCGACCAGATGGTGGCGCGCCTGACCGCGCGCGGCGCGACGCTCGACCGGCCGGTCAAACAGCGCGAGTACGGCCGCATCGCCAACCTGGCCGACCCGTTCGGCAACGGCTTCGATCTGATCGAATTCTCCGGCCCCGGCTACGACACCGTCGCGCGCACCGCTTGAGCGCTGCTGGGGCGGCTGCGCTAGACTTGAAGCCGGTCGTCACGACCGAGGCCACGTCCGGCTTGTGACAGCACAGACCCGCACGGAGTTGTCATGGCGATGAAATCGTTCGTCTGGTTGGCCGCAGCCGCCTGTCTGGCGCCGGTCGGTCCCGCCTGGAGCCAGGGCTTCGTCCTGCCCGACGGGCCGGGCAGGGAGCTGGTCGCCGAATCCTGCGGCGGCTGCCACGCCATCAACCGCCTGGGCGCCGGCTACACGCCGGAAGGCTGGCGCACGATCGAGCGCATGATGCGCAACATGCAGGTGCCGATCCCGAATGATAAGTGGCCGACGGTCACGAACTACCTCATCAAGGCGTTCCCCGAGAAGCCCAAGCCCGCCGCGGTCGTGATCGCCGGTCCGGTGCAGGCGACGATCAAGCAATGGCCGGTGGCGACGCCGGGCTCGCGTCCGCACGATCCGCTGGCCACGCGGGACGGCATGATCTGGTACAGCGGGCAGGTCGCCGGCGTGCTCGGCCGGCTCGATCCCAAGACCGGCAAGGTCAAGGAATTCCGCCTCAAGACGCCGCATACCGGGCCGCACGGGCTGGTCGAGGACACAGCCGGCAATATCTGGTTCACCGGCAACAATGCCGGGCTGATCGGCAAGCTCGATCCCAAGACCGGGGTCGTGACCGAATACCCGATGCCCGATCCGGCGGCGCGCGACACCCACTCGCTGACGTTCGACCAGGGCGGCATCCTGTGGTTCACCATCCAGCAGGCCAACCGGATCGGCCGGCTCGATCCCAAGACCGGCGAGGTCAAGCTCCTCACGCCGCCGACGTCGGGTTCGCGGCCGTACGGCATCCAGGTCAACGCCAAGGGCATCCCGTTCGTGGTCGAGTTCGGCGCCAACAAGGTCGCCAGCATCGATCCCCAGACCCTGGCGATCCGCGAGTACCCGCTGCCCAACGCCGCGGCGCGGCCGCGCCGGCTGGCGATCGCGGGCGACGACGTCGTCTGGTACACCGATTTCGCGCGCGGCTTCCTCGGCCGGCTCGATCCCGCGACCGGGCAGGTCGCCGAGTGGCAATCGCCGGGCGGGCCGAAGTCCGAACCCTACGGCATCGTCTTCACCAAGGGCGCGCTGTGGTACAGCGAGTCGGGCACCAAACCCAACACGGTGGTGCGCTTCGATCCGACGTCGGAGAAATTTCAGACCTGGGTGATCCCGGGCGGCGGCGAGATCGTGCGCAACATGGACGTCACCCGCGACGGCAACCCCGTGCTGGCCAACAGCCTCGTCAATCAGGTCGGGTTGGTCGACGTCAAGTAACGCGCGTCCTCGCGGCACCGTTCAGGCGCCCGGGACATCAGATCCGCGCGGCGATCACCGGCGCGGCCGGCACGACGTGATCGCCGACCGTGAACGCAGCGCGCAAGGTTTCGCTCGCGGCGACGGCGTCGGCCTCGGCGCGCGCATGGATCAGGCAGAGCGGATGGTAGGGACCGACGGTATCGCCGAGGCCGGCGATCTCGGTCAGGCCGACCGCGGGATCGATGCGCGCGTCGGCGCGCGTGCGCCCGCCGCCGAGCGTCACTACCGCGAGCCCGACCGCGCGCACGTCGATCGCGCTGACGATGCCGGCGCGCAGCGGCGGCACCGGCGCGACGTGCGGTGCTGCCGGCAAGGTGCGCGCCGGACGCTGGACGAGGTCGCGCGGCCCCCCCAACGCCGCGACCATCGCGGCGAAGCGCTCGGCCGCCGCGCCCGACGCCAGCGCGGCCGAGAGCTGCGCCGCGGCGGCGTCGGCGTTGGTCGAGACCTTGCCGAGCAGCAGCATCTCGACGCCGAGCGCGCGGATCACCGCGTCGAGCCGCTTCTCGCGCGCGCGGCCGGTCAGGTAGTCGATCGCCTCGTGGACCTCGACCGCATTGCCGGCCGTGTGGCCGAGCACCTGGTTCATGTCGGTGAGCAGCGCGGTGATCGGCAGCCCGGCGCGTTGCGCGGTCTCGACCAGGCTCTCGGCGAGCCCGCGCGCCTCGGCCGGCGCCGTCATGAAGGCGCCCGAGCCGAACTTGACGTCCATCACCAGGCCGTCCAGGCCGGCGGCCAGCTTCTTCGACAGGATCGAGGCGGTGATCAGCGGCATCGACTCGACCGTCGCGGTGACGTCGCGGACGGCGTAGAGCCGCTGGTCGGCCGGCGCCAGGTCGGCGGTCTGGCCGATGATCGCGCAGCCGACGTCGCGCACCGTGGCGATGAAGCGCTCGGGCGCCGGCATCGCCTCGTAGCCCGGGATCGCGGTCAACTTGTCGAGCGTGCCGCCGGTGTGGCCGAGGCCGCGGCCCGAGATCATCGGCACGGCGAGGCCGCAGGCCGCGGCCAGCGGCGCCAAAACGAGACTCACCTTGTCGCCGACGCCGCCGGTCGAATGCTTGTCGATCACGGGGCGGCCGAGGCCGGCGTGGCGCCAGTCGAGGCGTCGGCCGGAGTTCCCCATCGCGGTCGCCAGGGCGACGCGCTCGTCGGCCGTCATGCCGCGGAAGAACACCGCCATGGCGAACGCCGCGACCTGGCCCTCGGTGAGCGCGCCCGAGGCGATGCCGTCGACCAGGAACCCGATCTCGGCGGCGCTCAGCGCGCCGCCGTCGCGCTTCTTGCGGATCAGCTCCTGGGGCAGGGCGCCCGTGCCCGGAGCGCTCATGGCTTGGGCGTCAGCGTGTCGGGTCCGAACGCGAGCGGCATCAGCTCGCCCAGGGTGACGCGCAGGAGCTCGCGGCCGTCGCTGGCGCACAAATGGATCGGCAGCTCGGGGCCGGCGAACTCCGACAGGCGCTGGCGGCAGCCGCCGCAGGGCGGCGCGGCGCGCTCGCCAGCGATCACGACCAGCGCGGCGATGCGGCGCTCGCCGGCGGCGATCATCTGGCCGATCGCCGAGGCCTCGGCGCACTGGCCCTGCGGATAGGCGGCATTCTCGACGTTGGCGCCGACGAACACCTGGCCGGCCGCACCGCGCAACGCCGCGCCGACCTGGAAGTTGGAGTAGGGGGCATAGGCGTTGGCGCGCACCGCGCGCGCCGCCGCAATCAACGCCGCCAGCGACGGGTCGGGCGCGGCGTGCGGCTTGGACTGCGGCGCGGGCGGGGCCATCGCGGGCCAAGGTAGTCGCGGCCGCGGCGCTTTGCCACAACGCGCGTGCGTGCGCCGCCCGCAAAGAAAAGCGGGCCGCATCGCTGCGGCCCGAGTTTAGGGAGGAAACGTCCGCCGAAGCGGACCATCATCTCTCGATGATGCACTGCAGCATATGGCAACTCTTTTGACTGATTCAAGGGGGTTGTTTTAAGCCCAAACATTCAGTCCTCTGAGTGGCGACCGGCCGCGCTGTTGAGCGGCGCCGGGCTGACGGCTAGGGTGCCGGGCGTTCGCGGGAGGCGGTGCGGATGGAGTTCGGGATCCAGTTTTTTCCCGATGTCGGGCCCGAGCACAAAGCGGCCGATGTCTATTTCAACGAGTGCCTGGCGCTGGTCGACCTGGTCGACCGCTACGGCTACAGCCACGTCCGCATCGTCGAGCACTATTTCCATTATTACGGCGGCTACAGCCCCAACCCGGTGGTGTTCCTGGCCGCCGCCGCGCAGCGCACCAAGACGGCGCGGCTGATCACCGGCGCGGTGCTGCCGGTGTTCAACCACCCGCTCAAGCTCGCGGGCGAGCTCGCCATGCTCGACGCGCTGTCGAACGGCCGGCTCGAGGCCGGTTTCGCGCGCGCCTTCCTGCCGCACGAGTACGCGCGCTTCGGCATCGACGTGAACGAAAGCCGCGCCCGCTTCGAGGAGGGCATGGAGCAGGTGCGCCGGCTGCTCGAGGACGAGCGGGTGGCGATGAGCGGCCGCTTCCACAGCTTCCCGGAGACGACCTCGCTGCCGCGGCCGACCCAGAAGCCGCGGCCGCCGTTCTGGATCGCCGCGCTGGCGACCCCGGACTCGTTCATCAACGCCGGCAAGGCCGGCCACTCCGTCATGGCCATCCCGATGGCCGGCGGCCAGATGCGCGAGCTGATCGGGCAGTACCGCGAGGCCTGGCGCTCGGCCGGCCACCCCGGCCAGGGCCGCGTCATGCTGGCGTTCCACATGGTCTGCGCCGAAACCATGGCGGCGGCGGTGGCGGTCGCGCGCGAGCCGCTCAACGGCTACCTCGCGAGCCTGGTCGACGCCGCGTCGGACTGGCTCACCGGCATGAGCTCGAAGGATTATCCCAACTACGACAAGGTGATCGCGGGCCTGAAGACCGAGACCTTCGAGAGCCAGCTCGCCAAGCACGCCGCCTGGGTCGGCACGCCGGACACCATCCGGGAGCAGATCGTCGAGTTCGACCGGGTGGTCGGCGGCTTCGAGATCGCCTCGCTGCAGGTCAATTTCAACCAGGTGCCGCTCGAGCCCGCGCGCCGGTCGATGGCGCTGTTCGCCGAGCGCGTGATGCCCGGGTTCCGCAGCGCCTGACCCGGATTAACCGGGCGTTCATCGTCGCGCGGTATCGAGACGGGGCCCTGGGCGGCGCGGAATGCTCGCCTCGATTCGGGCATATTCGTGTTAAGCTTGACCGAAATCCGACCCTCGGGGGCAGCCGTGGCAACAGTCGCATTACCCGCTAAACCGGCATGGTCAGCCGCTTGGCTGAAGTGGCCGAAGCGCGTGCTGCGCCAGATCTTTGGCGGGCCACGGCCGTACGCCTTCGCGATGCTGGTGGCCTTGGTCGCGCTCAAGGTCGCCAATCCGGCGTTCGTCGACGAGCTCGAGGTCCGGGTCTACGACGTCTACCAGCAGATCTACCCGCGTCCGGCGCCCGAGATGGCGGTGCGCGTCATCGACATCGACGAGGCGAGCCTCGCCGAGCTCGGCCAATGGCCGTGGTCGCGCAAGGTCGTGGGCGACATCGTGCTCAATGCCGCCAAGGCCGGTGCCGCGGGGATCGGCTTCGACGTCGTGTTCGCCGAGCAGGACAATCTGTCGCCCAAACGCTTCGCCGCGCTGGCGCCCGGGATCGATGCGGCGACCAAGGAGGCGCTCGAGAAGCTGCCGAGCACCGACGAGTATTTCGCCGAGGTCGTCAAGCAGACGCGCGCCGTGCTCGGCCAAGCCGAGCGCCACGAGTCCGGCATCGCCGCCAACGCCCCGGGTCCGGCGGCGCTCGCAGTGCTGAACGGCACCAAGGAGAGCGTCAGCCGCTATCTGCTCTCGTTCGAGAACATCGTCGGCAACCTGCCGGGGCTCGAGAAGGTCGCTGCCGGGCGCGGCATGTTCATCACCAATCCCGAGTCCGACGGCATCGTGCGCCGCATCCCGGCGATCGTCGCGGTCGGCAAGGAGGTCTACCCGACCCTGGCGATCGAGATGCTGCGCGTCGCCGCCGGTGCCAGCACCTTGCTGGTGCGCCAGGGTCCGGCCGGCGTCGAGGACGTCGTGCTGCAGGGGCCGAACTACATCATCCCGACCGATGGGCGCGGGCGCCTGTGGCCGCACTACTCCAAGTTCAACCCCGACCGCCTGGTCTCGGCCAAGGACGTCCTCCACGGCAAGCCCGAGGCATTGGAAGCGCTCAAGGGCAAGCTGGTGCTGCTCGGTGCATCGGCCGCGGGCCTGCGCGATATTCGCGCCTCGCCGGTCGACAAGGGCTTCCCCGGCGTCGAGGTGCACGCCCAGCTGCTTGAGAGCATCATGACCGACACCTTGCTCACGCAGCCGGCGTGGGGCGACGGCGCCGAGCGTCTGCTGACCGCGATCAGCGGCATCATCATGATCATCACCTTGGCGGTGGTCGGCGCGCGCTGGTCGTTGATCGTGTTCCTGTTCGCCTCGATCTCGCTGTTCGCCGGCGCCTGGTACCTCTACGTCTACGAGAACCTGCTGGTCGACGTCGCCTTCGCGATCGTCACCGCGTTCCTGATCTACATCGTCGTCACCTACCTGGAGTACATCCGCGAGCAGAAGGAGCGGCAGAAGACGCGCAGCGCCTTCAGCCTCTATCTGTCGCCCGCCATGGTCGAGCGCGTCGCCGCCAACCCCGAGGCCCTCAAGCTCGGCGGCGAGATGCGCGACATGACCCTGATGTTCTGCGATCTGCGCGGCTTCACGACGATCTCGGAGAACTACAACGCCGGCGGCCTGACCCACCTGATCAACGCGTTCCTGACGCCGATGACCGACATCATCCAGGCGACCGGCGGCTGCGTCGACAAATACATCGGCGACTGCATCATGGCGTTCTGGAACGCGCCGCTCGACGCCCCGCTGCACCGCCGTGACGCCTGTCGGGCGGCACTGCTGATGCGCGCGCGCTTGAGGACACTCAATGAAGAGCTCAAGCAGGATCCGGAGGCCAAGCTCGACAAGCACGGCGAGCTCAAGATCGGCATCGGGCTCAACACCGGCGAGGTCTGCGTCGGCAACATGGGCTCGCAGCAGCGCCTCAACTACTCGGTGCTCGGCGATGCCGTGAACCTGGCGTCGCGCCTGGAAGGCCAGAGCAAGACCTATCACTACGATCTGGTGATCGGCGAGACGACCTACGACGGCGTCAAGGACATGGCGGCGCTCGAGCTCGACCTCATCCAGGTCAAGGGCAAGACCGTGCCGGTGCGCATCTTCACCCTGGTTGGCGACGAGACCATGGCGGCGACGCCCGACTACGGCGAGCTCCGCCGCCACCACAACATCATGATGGCGGCCTACCGCGCCCAGGACTGGGCGGGGGCGCGCGCAGCGCTGCAGAAGTGCGTGCCGATCGCGCCGCGCTTCCTGCTCGAGGGCCTCTACGAGGTCTACGAGGAGCGCATCGACCACATGGAGAAAGAGCCGCCCGGCCCCGAGTGGGACGGCGTCTTCGTCGCCACGTCGAAGTAGTCGGCAGAAATCGGAATCCCAGAAGGCAGAAGGAGGGTCCCTTCTGGCTTCTGATTACCGCTCGCGGAACGCCTCGTTCTTGAGCTTGAGCACCGGCTTCATCATGTAGAAGGCGACCGAGCGCTTCCCGGTGTGGATGTCGACGGTCGCCTGCATGCCGGGCGTGATCTGCAGGGTCTGGGGATCGTCGCCGAGATGGCTCCTGTCGGTCTCGACGATGACCCGGAAATAGGGCTCGCCCCTCTGGTCGTTGTTGGCGTCGGCCGCGATCAGGACGACCGTGCCGTCGAGCGTGCCGTAGCGCACGAAGTCGTAGGTCGAGATCTTGACGCGGGCCGACTGGCCGACCTCGACATAGCCGCGGTCGGT
>JACQAI010000064.1 GCA_016195115.1 Pseudomonadota bacterium | reverse complement strand
GCTGCTGACCTCGCCCAACCACACGATCAATCCGGCGCTCAACCCTCATTTGCCCTACGACACCGAGAAGGACGTCGTGCCGGTGTCGCTGGTCGCGGCGGTCCCCGAGCTGCTGGTCAGCCCGCCGGCGGTGCCGTTCAACACCTTTCCGGAATTCGTCGCCTACGCGCGCGCCCATCCCGGTGAGCTCAATCATGGCCATGCCGGCAACGGCACCCTGCCCCACGTCACCATGGAGCTGCTGCTGCGCCGGCTGCAGATCACCGTCGTCCACGTGCCCTACAAGGGGGCGGCGCCGGTCATGACCGATCTGCTCGCCGGCCGCGTCCAGATCAAGTTCGACACTTATGCGACCTCGGCGCCGCACATCGCCGCCGGCAAGCTCAAGGCGCTGGCGATCGCCAACCTGACACGCTCGCCGCTGCTGCCGCAGCTGCCGACCATCGCCGAGTCGGGCGTGCCCGGCTACGAGGGCATCCTGTGGATGGGCATGCTGGCGCCGGCGCGCACGCCCCAGGACATCATCGCGACGCTCGCCGACGCCTGCGCCAAGGCGGTGCAGTCGCCGGCGATGCGCGACGGCCTGCGCACCGCCGGCATCGATCCCACCACCACGTTCGGACCCGAGCCGTTCGCGGCGCTGATCGCCCGCGAGCTGCCGCAGTGGCGCGAGCTGGTGCGCGACGCCGGCATCACGGCCGACTGACCCCGCCAGCTGGAGGCAGGCACGATGGATTTCGAGATTGCCGAAGAGCACCGCATGCTGCGGGACCTCGTGAAGCGGTTCGTCGACGACGAGCTCGTGCCGAAGGAGAAGATGATCCTGGAGCGCGAGGCCACCGGCGGCGGCTCGGCACTGTCGAAGGAGGAGACGCTGAAGCTCGACGAGCGCGCCCGCGAGCTCGGTCTGCAGGGCCTCGACGCGCCGGCGGAGTTCGGCGGCGCGGACATGCCCGCCGTCGCGATGGTCGGCGTCAACGAGGAAATGGGCAAGACCTGCGTCGAGTACCGCTTCCCGCCCGACTCGCCGAACCTACGCATGCTCGACGTCGCCGCCAACCCGGAGCAGCGCGAGAAATATCTGCGGCCCTATGCCGAGGGCAAGCTGACCTCGGCAATCGGCATCTCCGAGCCCGGCGTCGGCGGCGATCCGGCGTCGATGCGGACCCGCGCCGTGCTCGACGGCAACCACTACGTGATCAACGGCCGCAAGATCTGGATCAGCAAAGGCGGCACCGCCGACTTCATCATCCTGATGGCCTCGACCGACCCGAGCAAAGGCGCGAAGGGCATCACGGCCTTTCTGGTCGATCAGGGCCACCCCGGCTACATCGCGGAACGCAAGATCCCGATGATCGGCGGCTACTACACCTGGGAGCTGGTGCTCGAGGATCTGCGCGTCCCCACGTCGGCGGTGCTGGGCGAGGTCGGCAACGGCTACGGCCCTATGCAGCTGCGCCTGTCGACCCGCCGCGTCCAGATGGCGGCGGTCTGCTGCGGCCGGGTCCGGCGCGCGCTCGACATGATGCGCGAGTGGGTCACCCAGCGCAAAACCTTCGGCGCCCTGCTGTCCGACCGCCAGACCATCCAATGGTGGATCGCCGACGCCGAAACCAAGCTCCATGCCTGCCGCCTGATGACCTACAACACCGCGGCGAAGATCGACAAAGGCGACCATGCGCGGGTCGAGTGCTCGATGATCAAGGTGTTCGCCACCGAGATGGCCGACGAGATCCTCGACAAGGCCATGCAGTCGTTCGGCGCCATGGGCATGACCAAGGAGCTGCCCCTGCACCTGATGGCGTCACGCAATCGATTGGCCCGTATCTATGAAGGTCCGAGCGAAGTTCACCGCATGCTGATCGCCCGCTATGCACTGCAGGGCCGGGTGCCCGATCTGGTTTGACCCCGCGAGCCCGTTAGACGAAGCGCAGCACCACGAAGCCGCCGATCACCGCCGCGACCACGCCGGTGGTCACCCAGGTGAGATAGCGCTCGATGAAGGTGCGGATCGGCTCGCCGAAGTACCACAGCAGCACGACCACCAGGAAGAACCGGCCCCCACGCGAGATCGCCGACGCGATCGAGAATGTCACGAGATCCAGGTGCGTGACCCCGGCCGTGATGGTGATCAGCTTGTAGGGGATCGGGGTCAGGCCTTTGATCAGCACGATCCAGGCGCCGTATTCGTTGAAGGTGTGCTGGAAAACCGCGAACTGATCCTGCAGGCCATAGACGTTGATGATCGGCCGGCCGATCACCTCGAACAGCTCGTAGCCGATCGCGTAGCCCGCCCAGCCGCCGAGCACCGACGCCCCCGTGCACACGCCCGCGTACCAGAACGCCCGGCGGCGGTCGGCCAACGCCATCGGAATCAGCAGCACATCGGGCGGGATCGGAAAGATCGAGCTTTCGAGGAAGGAGACCAGCGCCAGCCACCACACGGCGTGCGGATGGGCGGCCAGCCGCATGGTCCTGTCGTACAGCGATCTCAACATTCTGGACCGGTGATCCGTTGTCGCGGCGGGCCGGCACCTTGCCAGGCTTGGCGTGTCGGCCGCAACCCGGGCCGACGATCGACGCGCGAAAAAGATCGAGCCAGCGCCGACGGCGCTGGCTCGTCTTCGCGACCGTTTGCCGCTGACTAACGGCTCGGCGTCCGCGGCACAGGCGTGCTCGTCAGGCCGCCCGAGCCGGTCGAGCCGACCGAGCCCGCAGCACCGCCCGGGCTCGCACCGACGCCGACACCGCTCGAGCTGCCGGCGCCGAGGCCGGTCGAGCCGGAGGAGCCGGTCGTGTCGCCGCCGCCCTTGACGTCGCCGGTCATACCGCCACGCTGGGTCTTGCCAACGCTGCCGCGCGCTTTGTCGTTGGTGCTCAGGCCGGTATCGCCGGCGCTCCCTTTCGTGCCGACGCTGGTGTCGGCACCGACGCCTGTCGTGCCGCTGGTCTGCGCCCATGCGCCGCCCGCGGCCAGCAGGGCCACGGTTGCCGCCGTTGCCAAGATTCGCTTGATCATATCGATCCCTCTAGGGCTGTGTTTCACGGCTGGGCGCGATCGCTGCGTGCGCTGACATCCGCCCAGTGCCGAGATAACGACTCGAGCGGATCAAAGATGCCGATGAAAGATTTGTAATCACGACGCCCGAGGTCGCGGGTCCGAGGGGGCGCCTGGAGGCGTCCGGGGCCGGCTGTGCACAAAATTTTAATCTCTTTCGACGAATAACAGCCGATCCTCAGCTTTGCGCGATCCTTTTCCGTGCCGAAAGACAACGGCGCCAAATCAAAGCGTTCCAAGGCCGGCGGCGGCGCTGCTGCGGCCCGCTCGCCCACGGCCGCGACCAAGGTCATCAACCTTGCCCTCCAGGGTGGCGGGGCCCATGGCGCCTTCACCTGGGGCGTGCTCGACAAGCTGCTCGAGGACGGCCGGGTGTCGATCGAAGGGATGAGCGGCACCAGCGCCGGCGCGATCAACGCGGCAGTCGCCGCCGACGGCTTCATCAAGGGCGGTCGCGACGGCGCGCGCGAAGCGCTCGACAGGTTCTGGCGCATGCTCAGCCAGGCCTCCAGCTTCAGCCCGCTGCGCCCGACCCTATTCGACCAGCTGCGCCAAGACTGGAACATGGACCAGTCGCCCAACTACATCTTCTTCGACCTGGTCACGCGCCTGCTGTCGCCCTACGAGCTCAACCCCTTCAACCTCAATCCGCTGCGCGACATCCTCGAGGCGACCGTCGATTTCGAGGCGCTGCGCCATAGCGACCAGATCCAGCTGTTCACCACCGCGACCAACGTGCGCTCCGGCAAGGTGCGGGTGTTCGACACTGACGAGATCTCGGTCGACGTCCTGATGGCCTCGGCCTGCCTGCCGCTGCTGTTCAAGGCGGTCGAGATCGACGGCGAAGCCTATTGGGACGGCGGCTACATGGGCAACCCCGCCCTCTTCCCGCTGGTGTACAACTGCAGCTCGCGCGACCTCGTCATCGTCCAGGTCAATCCGCTGTCGCGCCTCGAGGTGCCGACCAGCGCGCGCGACATCCTCAATCGCATCAACGAGATCAGCTTCAACTCGACGCTGATGCGCGAGATGCGCGCGCTCGCCACGGTCAGCAAATTCCTGCGCGACGGCGCGCTCGACGAGCAGCGCTACAAGGACGTCCACGTTCACCTGATCGAAGCCGAGACCGAAATGCGCTCGCTCGGCACGTCGAGCAAGATGAACGCCGATTTCGACTTCCTCTATTACCTGCGCGAGCTTGGCCGCGCCGCGGCGACGATCTGGCTCGATGACGCCTGGGACGCGATCGGCGCGCGCTCGAGCATAGACGTGTTCGAGAAGTTCCTTTAGGCGAGGTCCGCGAGCGTTCAAAGCAACCGGTCGCGGCTACTTTCGACCGGCGCTGGGCGGCACGACCCAAGACTTGGTGACCTGCCATTGACCGTCGCGCTCGCGCGTCAGCAGCGCCGCGGCTTCCTTGGGCAACGTCGCCTCGGTCACGGCCGCGACCGTCGGATCCGGCCCGAGCGCCAGGAGATGGGTCGCGCGCTGCTCCCAGATCAACCGCCGCAGCGCGTCCGGAGGATCGCGCGTCAGCGACGAGATCGCGCCGACGACGTGACCGCGGCCGTCCAGCGCGTAGTTGACCAGCAACGGGTAGAAGCCAGGATCGTCGGGATCGATCACGATCACGCGGGATTCGATCGGCAGGCTTCGGCTGAGCGTTTCGCCGACCTGACGCGCGAAGAGCTTGCGCGGCTCGAGGTCGAAGCGGAAGCGATCAAGCAAGGCCACGGGCGCCAGCACGGTGAGCGCCAGCGCCACGCCCACCAGCGCGCGGCGCGCGGGCGGCGTAAGACGCGGCAGCGCCGCGCGCCGCCACAGCACGGCAGCACCGAAGACCGCGACGGCGACGCCGATCAGCCCGACGTGGGTGTTGTAGCGCCAGTAGGACGCCGCGCGCTCGGCCTCCCAGCCCTGGAACACCGCGAGGTAGCTGAAGAACAGGAATGCATTGTAGCCGACCATCACGGCGGCCGCGATCAGCGCCAGCGACTCGATGCCGCCCCGACCCTGGCCGCGCCGGCGCACCAGCGCGCGCAGTGCAAAGCCCGCGATCACGAGCATCAGGCCGAAGTGCCCGACTTTGCTGAGCCCGACCTTCGCCATGCTCCCGAGGATCCCGGGCACGAGACCCCAGTTCCACTGCGCCAGCGGCAGCATGTGGACCTCCTGCCCCGGCAGCTCGCGCGCGACATAGACGCGCCAGACGGCATAAACCACCAGGCCGGGCGCCGCCGCCAAGGCGAGCAGCGGTGCCGCGACGCGCCAGCCGACGTCGGCCCGGCGCCACGCCGCGAGCAACAGCGCGCCGAGCACGACCAGGTACAAGGCGAGCGTCGATTCCTTGAGCGCGACCAGCACGGCGAGCACGAGGCCGGCGCGCAGCGCCAGCCGCCAGCCGTCGCCGTGCTCGCCGGCGCTGACGCGCTCGAGCGCGGCCCAGCCGAGCACGCCGGCAACCGCGACGGTCGCCGCCGCTGCGGTTTCGGCATAGCTGGTCAGAACCAGCTTGGGCACGAAGCTGGGCGACAGCAGCGTGACCGAGAGCAGTGCGAGCGCCACCATCGCCCATGGCGGCGGCTCGGCCGCGTCGCCGCTCGCCAGGGCGCGCCGCCGCCCCTCGAGACCCGACCGCATCAGGCGCACGAACAACAGGGCGACCGCCAGCAGGATCAGGAGATTGAACACGGCGACCCCGCCCTCGACGAAACGGTCGGCGATCCGGCTCGCCAAATAGGCGATCAAGGGCAACGCATAGGGATAGGCCGGATAGATGGCGGTGCTCGCGGGGCGCCCGCGGCCGGGAAACAGATCGTACTGGAACAGATAGCGCGCGCTGTGCAGCCACTGCGTGAATTCGTCCCACTGCGACGCGGTGATCGAGGCCGCCAGGATCAGGAGCGGCGCGGCCAGCACGACGGCGCGGCCGGTGCCCGCCGGAAATGCTCGGTCGGCTTGGCGAAAGCGCACCGCGTAGGCGACGACGCTGCCAACCAGCAGGAGGCCGGCGATGGCGGTGAACGGGATCGGTCCGATCGTGCCGACCAGGGTGAACGCACTCGCGACGACGCCCCAGCCGACGAACAGATCGGTCTCGGGCAGGCGCTCGCGCCGACCGATCGTGCCGCCGAGCCCGGCCAGCGCGACCGCGACCAGCGCGACCGCGCCGACGCCGATCACCTGGGACGGGCTGGGCGGCACATGCGGCACGATCGCCGCAAGCCGGTCGACCCAGCTCATGGTCGAGACCCGAGCCTCGGCTGACCGCAGCGCGGCGCGCTCATTCGTACGTCCGAAATCGGTGGCGTGTAGGACGCGCACGCTAGCGCGTCTGCTCTTGCCAGTCGACGGGGTTTGAGCGATTCAATCCTGGGTCGGCGGCGATCGCCCGAATGGCGCGAATCGGTGCGCGGAGATTTTGATGACTTTGATCCAGGCCGGCCAGCTGAGCGTGTTCGCGATCCTGATCGCGGCGGGCCAGATCCTGTTCAAGCGCGCCGCCGACAGCGAGCCGCCGCTGCGCCAGCTTGCCGACGTCGTCGGGCTGGCCGACAACGCCTATGTCTGGGGCGCGCTGCTGATCTACGGCGGTGCTACCGTCTATTGGATCTACCTGCTGCAGCAGATGCCGCTGACCCGCGCCTATCCCTTCGCGGCGCTGAGCTTCATCCTGGTGCCGGCGCTGGCGTGGCTGGTGTTTGGCGATGTCATCACGCCGCGCTATGTGCTCGGCGTCGCGTTGATCGTGGCCGGCCTCTACTTCAGCAGCTTCGCCGGATCATGACGACGACCGCGCCCGCGCCGCCGATGATTGCGGTCGTGCTGCCGTGCTACCGCGTCACGGCGCAAATCCTGCCCGTGCTCGCCGCGATCCCGCCCGGCGCGCGGGCGATCTACTGCGTCGACGACGGGTGCCCCGACCACAGCGGTGCGTTCGTCGAAGCCAACGTCACCGATCCGCGCGTCACGGTGCTCTACAACACCGAGAACCGCGGCGTCGGCGGCGCCATGATCACGGGTTATCGCCGCGCGCTCGAGGACGGCGCCGAGATCATCGTCAAAATCGACGGCGACGGCCAGATGGATCCCCGGCTGCTCGCCAAGTTCGCCGATCCGATACGCAAGGGCCAGAGCGACTACACCAAGGGCAATCGCTTCTTCCGGCTCGAGGGCGTACACGACATGCCGCTTTCGCGGCTCCTGGGCAATGCGCTCCTGACCTTCATGTCCAAGCTGTCGAGCGGCTACTGGCACATCTTCGATCCGACCAACGGCTATACCGCGATCCACGCCGCGGTGCTCCGCCAGCTGCCGCTCGACAAGATCAGTCCGCGCTATTTCTTCGAGTCCGACATGCTGTTCCGGCTCAGCACGGTCCGCGCGGTCGTGACCGACATCCCGATGGCCGCTGTCTACAGCAACCAGGCGAGCGGTCTGACGATCCACCGCGTGCTGCTGCCGTTCCTGATCGGCCACACGCGGAATTTCTTCAAGCGGATCTTCTACAACTACTTCCTGCGCGACTTTCAGATCGCCTCGGTCGAGTGGCTGCTCGGGCCGATGCTGGCGCTGGGCGGCTTCGCCTTCGGCCTGGACAATTGGATCGCCAGCACCGCGAGCAGCACGCCCGCGACCGCCGGCACCGTGATGATCGCCGCGCTGCCGATCATCGTCGGCGTGCAGATGACCCTCGGCGCGCTCAACTACGATATCCAGAACACGCCGCAGCGGCCGTTGCACCCGGCGCTCGACGCATCGAGCGACGGGCTGGCCGACACGCCCGCCGGCAGGACCTTCGAGCTGGGGAACTGCTGATCGAGCCGGCCGGGCGCCGACCGCGGGGGCAGGCTCAGTTGAGCGGCCCCTTGGGATCGGGCGACTGCAGCTCCTTGAGCGCTTCGGCGATCAGGGCCCACGCCTGCTCGCCGATCTCGTCCTTTTCCGAGCGCAGTACCAACAGCTTGGCGGTGACGTAGGCCATCGCCTCGTCGCCGTGCTGCTCGACCAACGCCTTGGCGGCAAGCCACGCTTC
>JACQAI010000408.1 GCA_016195115.1 Pseudomonadota bacterium | reverse complement strand
GCGACCCCGCGACGACGACCCGTGCCGAGGCCGCGCCGATCGCGCCGGCGAGCAGCCGCTCGGTGAATCTCACGCTTTCCACGTCGGCGCGCCCGCGCAGCGCCGACGCCAGGCCCGCCGGCGCGTACGCCGGCTGGCCGAGATGCTGGCGGAACGCATCGAGCGCGCGATCGGCGCCGAGATAGCTCTCCGCGAGCGCCATCAGGTCGCCCAGCGTCGTCCGGCCCTTGAGCGCGACCAGCGCCGGAGCCTCCGGCGCCGGTGCCTCGACGAAGGCGGTCGCCTGGCGCCGCTCGATCGCGCTTGCCGCGGTCGCCAGCGAGAACACCACGTAGCAGATGGCGTTGGCGCCCAGGCTCCACACCGTGCCGTGGGTCAACGGATCGAGCCCGCCGAGCCCGAGCAATGCGCGCGGCCGCAGCCACGCCAGACCCCACGGACCCTGCTCGAGCACGGCCGGCGCGAGGAAACCGGCCTCGACGAAGATCGGCACGACCTGGGTATAGAGCCACAGCACGAACCCGGCGCTGATGCCGGCCAGCGCGCCGATCCGGTTGCCGCCGCGCCAGTACAAGCCGCCCAGCATGGCGGGCGCGAACTGCGCCGCGGCGACAAACGACACCAGGCCGAGCGACGCCAGTGAATACGAACTGCCGACCAGCACGTTGAAGCCGTTGGCGAGCAGCAGTGTGACGATCACGGCGAGGCGTCGCATGCCGAGCAGCAGCGCGCCCTGATCGATCGGCGGCCGCCCTTGGCGCGTCGGCACGCGCAGCAGCAGCGGCATCAGCACGTCATTGCACAGCATGGTGCTGAGCGCGACCGCGCTGACGATCACCATCGCGGTCGCCGCCGACAGTCCGCCGATGAAAGCCAGCAGACCAAAGCCGCTGGCGCCCGCGACGACCGGCAACGAGACCACGAACATGTCCGCGTCGGCGCCGCTGGCGCCGAAGTGGATCAGGCCGGCGAGCGCCACCGGCACGACGAAGACGTTGATCGCGACCAGGTAGAGGGGAAACATCCAGGCCGCGGTCTTGAGATCGGCCTCGCTGGTGTTCTCGACCACGGCGACGTGGAACTGGCGCGGCAGGCAGACGATGGCGAGCGCCGCGAGCAACGTCATCGACCACCAGGCCGGACGGTCGAGGTTGAGATCGAGCACGTGGCCGAGCACCGGATCGCTGCGCGCGCGCTCGAGCATCTCGCCGAGCCCCGGCGAGAACACGAAGGTCACGGCAGCACCGACCACTAGGAACGCCACCAGCTTGACGATCGACTCGAACGCGATCGCCCGCATCAGACCGGGGTGATGATCGCTCGCCGTGATGTCGCGCATGCCGAACAGGATCGCGAACGCGCTGCCGGTCAACACGTCGAAGCTGCTCGCGACCGCCTTGAGCTGCAGGCCGATATAGGGCGTGATGCCGATCACCGCGACGATCGCGACCAGCGCCGCGACGCCCTGGCTCTTGCCGTGGCGCGCCGCGATGAAGTCGGCGATCGAGACCGTGTTGTGCTCCTTGGCGACGCGCACCATCTTGGCGAGCAGCGGCCAGCCGAGCGCGAGCACCAGGATCGGCCCAAGATAGATCGGCAGGAAGTCGAAGCCGGTGGTCGTGGCGCGGCCGACCGAGCCGTAGAACGTCCACGACGAGCAGTAGATGCCGAGCGAGAGGCTGTAGAGGATGGGCGCGCGCCGCACGCCGATCGGCCGGCGCGCCGCCACGCGGTCGCCGTGCCAGGCGATCACGAACAGCAGGCCGACATAGGCCAGCGCCACCGGGACGACCAGCCAGCTTTGCACGTGCGCCGCCCCCCCGATCCTGCGACGGTCGCGCCGCGAGCCGGCGCGAGCAACCCGACTTTAGTCTAACGGCTCGACCGCGTCACAAGTACGGCAGCAGCAGGCGCACCGCGGCGTCGCGCAGCACGATCGGGAATCGGCGCCCGTCGAGCTCGCGGACCGTCACGCGCTGGCCGAGCCGGCGCTCGATCTCGGCGTCGATGCGCGCCGCAAAACGCTCGCAATAGACCTCGAGATCGAGCTCGAAATTGAGCCTGAGGCTGCGCACGTCCCAGTTGGCGCTGCCGACCAGGCTCCAGGCGCCGTCGACCGACATCAGCTTGGAGTGGTCGAACGGCGCCGGCTGGTACCAGATCCGGCAACCGGCGAGCAGCAGCGGCCGCATCTGGGCGCGCGCTGCCCAGTCGACCAGCCGGTGGTTGCTCTGCGCCGGCAGCACGATGTCGACCCGGACGCCGCGCAACGCCGCCAGCGCCAGCGCGCTCAGCAGGCGTTCGTCGGGCAGGAAATAGGGCGTCACGACGCGCACCGTCCGGCGCGCCGCGGCGATCGCCGACAGCACGACGAACTCGAGCTTCTCGAGCGCCTGGTCGGGGCCCGACGTGATCACCCGCGCGACCGCCTCGCCGTCGCCCGTCAGCGTCGGAAACCACGCCGCGTCGCCCAAGGCTTCGCCGGTGGTGAACCGCCAGTCGGCGGCGAACGCCTCGACCAGCTGCGCCACGACGGGACCCGAAACCTCAAAGTGCGTATCGCGCACCTTCTGTGCCGGG
>JACQAI010000063.1 GCA_016195115.1 Pseudomonadota bacterium | reverse complement strand
CTACCGCACCTATCCGCACATCGACACCGCCGAGACCGGGGCCCGCGCCGCGGTACTGCTGGACGAGCAGCTCGGCGCCCGCGTGCGGCGCGGCAAGGCGCTGCGCAAGCCGCCGTTCCTGATTCCGTTGACCGCGCAATGCAGCCTGGTCGAGCCGACGCGCGGCATCTACGAGAGCTTCGCCGCGATCGAGGCGGCGACCGGCGCGACGTTGTCGTTCACGCCCGGCTTTCCACCCGCCGACATCCGCGACTGCGGCCCGGCGGTGTTCGCTTTCGCGCCCGACCAGGCGCGCGCCGATGCCGCGGCCGACGCGGTGGCGCGCCAGGTGCTCGACGCCGAGGCGGCGTTCGGCGACGAGATCCTGACGCCCGACGTCGCGGTCGCGCGCGCGGTCGAGATCGCCCAGCGCGCCGATCGACCCGTCGTGCTCGCCGACACCCAGGACAATCCGGGGGCGGGCGGGCCGTCGGACACCGTCGGGCTGATCGAGGCGCTGATCGCCGGCGGCGCCCGAGGCGCGGCGGTCGCGGTGCTCTACGATCCGGACTCGGCGGCGACCGCACACGCCGCCGGCGTTGGCGCCGAGGTCGAGCTGGCGCTCGGCGGCAAAAACCAGATGCCGGGGCACCGCCCACTGCGCGGCCGCTTCAAGGTCAAGGCGCTCGGCGACGGCAATTTCACCGCGCGGGGCAAAATGCTCGACGGCGCCGCCATGCAGCTGGGTCCGATGGCGGTCGTGGAGTACATCGACGGCGCCAGCCAGGTCGACATCATCGTCAGCAGCGCGCGCCAGCAGCCCTACACGCAGTCGATCTTCGACCACGTCGGGATCGACCCGACCCAGCAGAAGATTCTCGCGCTCAAGAGCTCGGTGCATTTCCGCGCCGCCTTCCAGGACATGGCGGAGCAGGTGCTGGTGGTCGCCGCGCCGGGCGTCAACCTCGCCGACCCGCGCGATTTTGCTTACCGCAACCTGCGCTCCGGCATCCGGCGCCGCCCGGGCGGGTAGGGCCCAGGGCCAGCGTCCGCACACTTGCGCAGAGCCCAGCCATGACGGCTTGCTAGGTGGATCGTGCGGTGCACATGGCCCGCCGCTTTCTCGTGTCGTTATTGCGAGCGACGCGAAGCAATCCAGCGCTCATCTGGATTGCTTCGTCGCGGCACTCCTCGCAATGACGACGGGGCTAGGAAGCGTCTTCCACCCAGACCCTGATTGGAGTGTCAATGTGCTGGAAAACCTCGGTCGATTTCGGCTTCTGGCGAACATAGTCGACGCGAACCAAGCGGCCGGTCACATAGGCATCCTTGGCGCCAGGCACGGATCCGAACTGACTCCACGTGATCTTTACGCCGCCATCATCCTCCATCTCGAATTCTGGCCAATCGTTCATCGAGCCCATGTAGACGCGCGTGATACGACCCGTCACCGAATGCGTTGGGATAACCCCATCGATGATGGCCTTCCACCACGCGTCTGACGCGAATATGCCGTGCTCCGGAACCAGGCCAAACTCGAGGCTTTCGACGGTTGCGTTCTGAATGTGAGCAACGCGGACGAGGTCGTCGTGCAAATCGTATACCCTGCGAAACCTGGGTGAATTCACGGCTCACTCGTCGCGCGCGTTCCAGCGGACATCGATCGGACCGACGATGTCGCCCAGGATTTCGATGCGGCCCTTCATTGCCCCGAAGAGGGTTCTCGGCTTCGGCCGCACGGGGCAAAGCTGGGCCACGGGCTTGCCGCGCTTGGTGATGACGATCGTCCGCCCGGTACGGGCCACCTCTTCCGCTAAGGCAGAGCAGTTGGCCTTGAAATCGCCAAATGTCACGGAACGCGTCTTCTGTGGCTTCTTTGCCATCGACCTAACCGTAGCACGAGAGCTCATGACTCGGGTCCTGTCGTTGCCCCATCATTCGATATCCGGTGGCAGCCAGCCCTGGCGCGCGCGCCAGTCGGCGGGCAGGTTCGCGAAGCGGCTGAGCTTGAGGGTCGACAGATCGGCGAACGCGCAGCGGCGTTGCAGCACCATCTCGGAGATCGCGCGGCCGACCGCCGGCGAAAGGCCGAAGCCGATGCTCGACAGGGTCGCGACCAGCACGTTGTCGGGCTCGTCGAGGTGGTCGATCACCGGCCGGCCGTCGGGCGTGTTCTCGATGATGCCGGCCCAGCTGCGGATCATGCGCAGATGCCCGGCCTTGGGGAACAGCTCGGTCAGGCGGCGCGCGATGTTGGCGATCAGCGGCGTCGTCGGCGTCGGCCACGCGCGCCCGTCCTCATCCGGCAGCCATTCGTGCGGGCCGCCGCCATAGACCAGGTTGCCGCGCAGGGTTTGGCGGCCGTAGAGGCCGTTGCCGTCGACGCCGCCGTGTTCCAGCAGCGGGATCGGCTCGGTGACGACGATCTCGGCGCGCGCCGGCGTCACCGGCAGGTCGGCGCCGACCAGCCGCGCCATGGCGCCGCTCTGCGGCCCGGCGGCGATCACGAGCTGGTCGCAGCCGAAGCGCCCGGCGGTCGTCTCGACCGCGACCGCGCGCCCGCCCGCGACCTCGATACCCGTCACCGTGGCGTGCTGCAGGATGCGGCCGCCATGATCCTGCAGCGCCCAGGCGTAGGCCTGGACGGTGCGCTGCGGATTGGCGTGGCCGCCCCAGTGCCACAGAAACGAACCGAGTGCGGCGTCGCCCGCGATCGGCACGAGCTCGCGCAGTTGGCGATTGTCGAGCGGTTCGGAGGCAAACCCTGGGCGCTCGGCGTTGGCGCAGGCCTT
>JACQAI010000407.1 GCA_016195115.1 Pseudomonadota bacterium | reverse complement strand
CATGCCGCCGTCGTCGACCCAGACGATCGAACCGCCGCCGGCCCCGACCGACACGATGTCGAGCACCGGTGTGCGGATCGGCAGGCCATCGATCTCGCTTTCCGAGGCGAGCGAAGGCCTTCCGTCCTGCACGAGGCAAACGTCGGTCGAGGTGCCGCCCATGTCGAAGGTGATGAGGTCGGCGAGCCCCGCCGCGCGTCCGACCGCCTGGGCGCCGACCACGCCGGTCGACGGCCCCGAGAGCACCGCGCGCACCGGCATCGTCGCCGCGGTCTCGAAGCCGATGACGCCGCCGTTCGACTGGGTCATGTGCGGCGGCACGCCGAGCCCGAGCGCGGTCAGGCGCGGCGCCAGCCGACTGATGTAGTTGCGCATCACGGGGCCGAGATAGGCGTTGACGACGACGGTCGACAGGCGCTCGAACTCGCGGAACTCGGGCGCGATCTCGTGGCTGGCGCACACGAACGCCTCGGGCAGCTCCTCGAGCACGATCTGCTTGGCGCGCCGCTCGTGCTCCGGCCGCACGAAGCTGTAGAGGAAGCACACGGCGATCGCGCCGACCTTGGCGTCGCGTAGCCGCCGCGCGGCGGCGCGTACCGCCGCCTCGTCGAGCTCGGTCTCGACGTCGCCGGTGTGGCGGACGCGCTCGGCGACCTCGAAGCGCAGGTCGCGGGTCACCAGGGTGCGCGGCTTATCGGCGAACAGGTCGTAGAGGTCGGGCCGCTTCTGGCGGCCGATCTCGAGCAGATCGCGGAAACCTGCGGTGGTGATCAGGCCGGTCGTAACGCCACGGTGCTGGATCAGGGCGTTGGTCGCGACCGTCGTGCCGTGGCCGAAATAGCTGACCGCCTGCGCCGGCGCGCCATTGGCGTTGGGCAATACGCGGCGCAGCCCCTCATCGACGCCATGGGCGATGCCGCGCGAGGGGTCGTCGGGCGTCGAAGCGACCTTCCAGACCTCGACCCGCTGCTCGTCCTCGTCGAACAGGCAGATGTCCGTGAACGTGCCGCCCGAGTCGACTCCCACGCGCCAGCGCGCCATGCCCCTACCAAACCCTCTGTTGCCGGTACGGCCAAGCAAAACCCGGACCGCACCGAAGATCAATCCACGGCGGTCCGCTACTCGTAGGGCGCGAACTGGGCGTCGCGCCAGCGGATCGCCTCGGTCAGGCCTTTGTCGCGCCGGATGGCGTCGAACTGGCGATACTCGGGGGCGCCCGAGCAGTCGAGCTGGGTGCAGGCCTCGAGGCCGTAGGCGAGCGCGCTGCGCAGGCCACGCGCCTCGAAACTCTGGTTGATTGCGCGCTTGTTCCACACCAGGCACTCGAGCGCGGCGCGGCTCATACGCTTGGCGATCTTCATGACCTCGGCGTGCAGCGTCGCCTTGGGATAGACCCGCGTCACTAGGCCGACGCGCAGCGCCTCGGCGGCGTCGATCGTGTCGCCGGTGTAGATCAGCTCGCGGCTGGCCGGCCCGAGGATCCAGGGCATGATCATAGTCACGATGCCGGCGGCGAAGCGGGTCTCGAGCACGCCGAACTTGGAGGTATCCGAGCAGTAGCGGATGTCGCACATCTGGGCGAACTCGAGCGCGCCGGCCAAGCAGTAGCCGTCGATCATGGCGATCACCGGCTTCGAGCACTCCCAGGGCGCGTAGCAGAAGCGCAGGTCCCTGTGCAGCCGGTCGCGCCACGCCGGATCGGGGCGTCGCGGCCCCTGCCCGGCGCTCTCCTTCATGTCGTAGCCGGCCGAGAACGCCTTGCCGCCGGCGCCCGAGATCACGACCACCCGCACCTCCGGATCGGCGTCGGCGGAGGCCAACGCCGCGGTCAGCTCGCCGCACAGCTGCAGGCTGAGCGCGTTCATGCGCTCGGGCCGGTTGAGCGTGATCGACGCGACGCGATCGTCGACGGCGTAGATCAGGGTTTCATAGCTCGCCATGGCACTCCTCCCTCGAGGTCCTCGATGGTAGCCCCTCTCTGCCCGACGTGACCCGCCGTCCAGATGTAACAGGGTTTAAACAGGGACCGGCGCCGCGGCCGCCCGCCTGATCCCTGACCGCCGCACCTCCGACCTGCAAATGCAGGGGCGAATGCAGGCGCCCCGCCCTCGCGACCTGCAAATGCAGGGCGAATGCAGGGCCCCCGGCCTCGGGACCTGCCAATGCAGGGCGAATGCAGGCGCCCTGCATCCCGCCGCGGGGCGGACGCCGTGCGGCGGTCGGAGCCGAAGGGGGATGAGGCGGCGCGGATCGACAGGGTGGCGCTCCCGAGCGGGCTGACCAGCTCCATATACGTTATGGTATCTTGACAGTCAATACTCATTCGGTATTTATCGGGGTTGCCGCCCGCCGCAGCGTGGGCGCACAGTGCCGACGGGCATCAAGCAGGCAAGGACCGCGTCATGCTGCGAACCGGCGACGAGTACCGCGAGTCGATCCGCGATGGGCGCGAGGTCTGGATCGACGGCGAGCGGGTCCGCGACGTCACGCGGCACCCGGCCTTCCAGCCGATCATCGACGTGCGCGCGCGCCTGTACGACATGGCGCACGAGGCCAAGTACCGCGCGGTCATGAGCTACGACAGCGGGCCCAACGAGGCTTGCTCGCGCGCGACCAAGCCGCCCAAGACCCAGCAGGACTGGCAGGATAAGCGCGCCTGGGTCGACACCGCGTTGACCGACATCGGCGGCGTCGTGATCCGGGTCGGCGACGAGACCGTCGGCGAGATGTGGTCGCTCTACGACGGCCGCGACGTGCTCAACGAGATCGACCCGCAGTTCAGCACCAACATCGCGCGCCACATCGAGCGCGCCCACCAGCAGGACCTGTTCCACGTCTCGGCCAACACCGACCCCAAGGGCGACCGCTCGAAGCGGCCGCAGGACCAGGACCCGGACATGCTGCTGCATGTCGTCAAGGAGACCGATGCCGGCATCGTGGTGCGCGGCGCCAAGTACGAGACCGCCGCAGCCTACGCCAACCAGGCATTCGTCAAGCCGACGATCGCCAACTGGGGCGACGACAAGCTGTCCGACTACGCGGTCGGCTTCATCGCGCCGATGGGCGCAGCCGGCATCAAGCACATCTGCCGCTCGGGCTTCGCCGGCCGGCGCTCCGCGGCCGACTACCCGATCGCCAACAAGTTCGACGAGATCGACACCCTGGTGATCTTCGATAACGTCCTGATCCCGTGGGAGGACGTGCTGTTCTATCGGCATACGCGCGCGGCCGCCTTCATCCGCGGCACGCTGCACCGCTACAGCGCCTTCCCGTACGTCCAGCGCATCCAGTTCCTGGCCGATCTGATGATCGGCGTAGCGCTGTTCAACGTCCGCCAGACCGGCCTCGACAAGCAGCAGGCGGTGCGCGAGAAGCTGGCCGAGCTGGCAATCTATCGCGAGACCATCAACGCGCACCTGACGGCGTCGATCGCGCTGGCGCAGCCGAGCCCCGGCGACCTCCTGATGCCGAACCAGTCGCTGCTCTATACCGGCCGTGTCCAGGCGTGCTCGCGCCTGCCCGCGATGATGCACCTGGCGCGCGAGCTGTGCGGCGGCCAGATCTGCGTCACGCCCGACAGCTCGAGCTTCGTCGCCGACGACATCAAGGCCTGGCTCGAGAAGTACTACACGGTCAACGAGTACTGGTCGGCCGAGGATCGTCGCCGGCTGCTCGCCTACGCACGCGACCTGCTCAACTCGGACTATGCCGGCCACCGCGTCACCTTCGAGCTGTTCGCCCAGTCGGCGCCGTTCGCCCACTTGAACGCGGTCTACACCAATTTCGATTTCGCCCAGCCGCTGCGCTTCACCCAGCGCGCCGCCGGCCTGTCCGACCGGGTGATGGAGCAGCGTTAGCCGCGCGCCGTCGGCGTTAAGCGGCTTCCTGGCCGATGCCGCCGCGCCGAACCCCGGGCTCGACGCGGCCCCACAACACCTCGTGCCCGACCGGCAGCGGCCGGCTGTTCGGCATCCAGAGCCACAGGCGATAGAGCAGGCGGCTCTGCCCGGCCGTGGCGTCGTCCTCGAACGGCGTGCGCGCGTGATAGATCACGTGGTTGTTGAGGAACTGGATGTCGCCGGGCTCGAGCGTCATGCCGAAGCTCTGCTCCTCGGCGACGGCGTCCAGCAGGTTCATGGCCTCGATCTCCGCGGCGCCCAGCTTGGGCACGCCCGCGATCATCTGGGCGCTCTCGATATAAGTGCGCGAATAGTGGCTGGTGAACTTGCCGTCGCGCACGCCGAACAGCGGCAGCGCATAGGCCAGTTGCTCGCCGCCAGCCTCCTCGCCGAAGCGTGAGCGCCAGAAGTCCTGGAACAGCACCTCGAGCAGGTCGGGCCGGCGCGCCAGGATAGTGTTGTGGACCGCGACCGAGCTCGCCAGCTTGCTGATCCCGCCGGCGCGCGCCTGGCGCACGCACAGCAGGCCGACGACGTCGCAACGGTCGGTATGGAAGCGCAGCCCGCCGTTCGAGAGGGTGCGGGCGTAGGACGACAGGAATACCCCGCTCTGGCCGGTCTCGACCTGGCCGTAGCGCCGCCCGACCTCGGCCCCCTCATCGCGGATGTCGCGCATCAGCTCGCCGCGGCGGTTCTGGAACAGGATATGACCGACGTGGCTCGCGATGCCGACATAGATCTGCCGCAGCGCCTCGGCATCGTAGCGATCGACCGGGATACGCCGCAGCTTGACCATGCCGCAACCACGCTCGAGCTCGACCGCGACGTCGTCGAGCAGCATGCCGAGCGACGGCAACGGAAAATCGGCGCGCGTGATCGACTGCCATGGCACACCGCGCTGGCGGACGCCGCGCAACGCGGCATCGATCTCGGCCAGAGCAGCGCTCGAGAGCTCGCGGATCCACACCGGCGAGTCGGCCATGGTCCTGCCCAGCCAAGCGTCGGGGCCAGTGAGCGCGCCGTGCATCGTCATGACCGTCGTCGGTCCGCCGCGATCAAGCGGGCGGCATTTTCACGCCCAATCGGGCGACCGCGTCCTTGAGCGTGACCGGGGCCAGATAGAAGCCGGCCTTCCAGCCGGCCGCGCCCCCCTCGGCCTCGCTGACCAGCACGACGACATGCTGGAGACCCTTGCTGGCGATGGCGTCGTCGGTCTGCCCGAACAATTTCTTGGCGGTGACGCTACCCAAGTATGCGGTCTTGACCACGCGCAACTGCTTCACGCACTCGGCGAGCGGCTTATCGGCAAGCATGGTTCCGCTCGTCGGGGCGGCGCCATACTTACAGAGCCAAACTTTCGCCATCGTCTCCTCCCGCGATCCTGCGGCGCGCGACTTTAGCGCACGACGCGCGACCGGGCGAGACCCAATCGCGACCACCTTGTCGCACGGCGCTGTGCCGTCGCCGGGCCCACGAATCGCATCCCACCAAGCATTTAGCAGCGGCGTCGCGGGGCTGAGGTCGACCGGCCGGACCAGGGCCCGCGCAATCTCCTGGCGCACGATACGCCTGTTCGAACGCCGCCAAGTCGGACATGCTCGAGAGCATCGCGGCTTGGGGAGCGCGGGCATGCGAATTGAGTCTGTCGAGGCCATCCCGGTCGAGGTCCCGCTGAACAAAACCTTCGGCGGCAGCCAGTACCAGGTCGCGAGCCGTTGCACCGTGATCACGCGCGTGCGCACCGCCGGCGGGCTGGTCAGCGAAGTCTACAACGGCGACAACCGCCATCATCTGCGCGCGCTCGTGGCGATCATCGAGACCGAGCTGGCGCCCCTGATCCTCGGCGAGGACGCGCGCGCGATCGAGCGGCTGTGGACCAAGATGTTTCCGACCGCGCACGCGATGCGCGACCGCAAGCTCGTCATGGAGGCGATCGCCTGCGTCGATACGGCGTTATGGGATCTCATCGGCAAGTCGCTCGGCACCAGCGTGCACGGCCTGCTCGGCGGCGACCGCACGAGCCTGCCGATCATCGCGATCGCCGGTTACTACGAGGCGGGCAAGACCCCGGCCGACCTCGGCCGCGAGATGGTGTGGCTGCGCCAGGCTGGCATGGCGGGGTGCAAGATGAAAGTCGGTGGCATGTCAGCCGCGGCGGACGCCGAACGCGTCGCCGCAGCGCGCGCCGGCGCCGGACCGGACTTCATCCTGGCGGTCGATTCCAACCGCGGTTGGCCGGTCGACGAGGCGGTCAAGTTCGCACGCCTGGTCGAACGGCACGACATAAGCTGGTTCGAGGAGCCCTGCTACTGGTACGACGACGCCGCGATGATGGCCGCGGTGCGCCAGCGCACGACCATCCCGATCAACGCCGGCCAGAGCGAGATCTCGAGCCACGGCGTACGCCGGCTGATCGAGGCGGGCGCCGTCGATATCATCAATTTCGACGCGTCGGAGGGCGGCGGCATCACGGAGTGGCGCCGCGCCGCGGCGCTGTGCGCGGTCCATGGCGTCGCGGTCGCCCATCACGAGGAACCGCAGATCGCCACCCACATGCTGGCGGCGATCCCCCACGGCACCTACGTCGAGTGCTTCCCCGATCCCGAACGCGACCCGCTGTGGGAGCGCCTGATCCTCAATCGAGCGCCGATCAAGGACGGCATCATCACGGTGCCGGACGCCCCCGGCTTCGGCCTGCAGCTCGACTGGAAGCTGGTCGACAAGTATCGCCTGCGCTGAGCGCCGGCCGGACGCAGCGACCGCTACGCCTGCGCCCCGCGGGCTGCTATGCTGGTCGTGCGATAAGTTTCGCGCGAGCCTCGATGCGATCCGAATAGCGCCGAAAAATCAAGGGCTTATCGGACTTTGACGGCGAGCGCACAGCTGGAGGATGGGCATGAGCAAGAAATACGACCGTTCCGCCGAGGACGTGGGCAATTCGGTCGCCCTCGAGCACGTCAACGTCATGATCCCGGACCAGACGGTCTCGACGCAGTTCTATTGCGCCGGCTTGGGCTTGACCCGGGACCCCTACCTGATGGCCGGCACCAACAACATGTGGATCAACGTCGGCCGCAGCCAGTTCCACATGCCGACCGGCAAACCGCAGGTGCTGCGCGGCCACGTCGGCATCGTGATGCCCGACCGCGAGTCGCTGCTCGGCCGGCTGGCGCGCGTCAAGCCTCAGCTGAAGGGCACCAAGTTCGCGTTCAAGGAGCACAATGCCTGTGTCGAGGCGGTCTCGCCGTGGGGCAACGTGATCCGCCTGTATGAGCCCGACGAGGAGCGCTTCGGGCGCATCAATCTCGGCATCCCCTATGTCGAGTTCGACGTGCCGGAAGGCACCGCCGACGGCATCGTGCGCTTCTACAAGGAGATCATCGCCGCGCACGCCTACATCACCAGCAACGGCGACGGCCGCGCGGCGCACGCCGTGGTCGGCCAGAAGCAGGAGCTGATCTTCCGCGAGACCGACAAGAAGATCGCGAAGTACGACGGCCATCATTTGCAGATCTACCTCGCGGACTTCTCGGGCCCGCACAAGCGGCTGCTCGAGCGCGGCCTGGTCACCGAGGAGAGCGACCAGTTCCAGTACCGCTTCAAGGACATCGTCGATCTGAAGACCAAGAAGGTGCTGTTCACCATCGAGCACGAGATCCGCAGCATGACGCACCCGCTCTATGCGCGGCCGCTGGTCAACCGCAATCCGACGCAGAGCAACCGGGACTATGCGCCCGAGCACGACGCCTGGCGCTGGAACATGCCGCACGACGAGCACAGCCCGATCCCGTAGCGCTTCGTCCGCGGTCGACGCCACAACAAGGGCCGGCCTCGAGGCCGGCCCTTTCGTTTTGGCGGTAGCGGATCAGCGCGCCGGACGAGCGGGCGGGAACTCCGCGGCAAGCCGCGTCGCGATGAGATCCGCGATGCGGCCGCTCATCGCCGCGGTGTAGTGCATGCTGTCGAGATAGAGCGCCTCCTCGGCCTTCTCCTGCATGTCGGCTAGCCAGATCAGATTTTTCGGCATGCCCTCTCGCGCGAGGATCTGCGCCATCACGGCATAGCCCAGGCCAGAGCGCTCGTGGCCGCCGAGGCCATAGTGGTGGTGCATCGCGATGTGGTGCTTGAGGTCGTACTTGTAGGCTGGGGTCGGCTGCCAGACGAATACCGCGGCGATGCCGCGATCACGGGCGATCACCTCGATCTGGCGTTTGTTCTCGAGATATCGCCGCGCCGCCCGATACAGAAGCTCGTCGGCGATCGGTGTCATGGGCGCCGACTTGTACAGGACGGTCTCAGCCGTCGCGCTGCGCCGGCGCGCGAAATCGCCAATGAGGTAGAGCGCGCGCGACAACGGCAGGCTTTCGAGGAATTGCGACAGCTTCTGCCATTTCGGGCGGACCGAACGCCGGTGCAGGATGGCCTCGTACTGCTCGCGGTTATGCACGTCGAGCGCTTCGGTGAAGATCCCCCAGGTGACCGGCCGACCGTCGAAGAGGTAGAAGTCGTTCACGCCATCGAGAAACACCACCATGTCGGGCGTGTGGCCGTCGATCAGCAGCTGCTGAAACAGGATGCGTTCCTGCGTGGAGAGATAGGAGCCGCGACCGAAGTTGTAGGCGCGCACCGGCTTGGCGGCAAAATTGCGCCGGTTCAGGTTGTCCTGGAGATAACTGGAGATGCAGGTCCAGTCGGGCCCGACGTTCAGCGCCGTCGAGCCGCCGAAGAAGAAGACGTTGTAGAAATCCGGCGATGGCGGCCACGGCCCCTGGTCGCGGCCGTGCCGGAACCCCGCCGGATCGAAGTTGACGTACTTGCCGCTGCACCCCGGATGGCGGAATTCGACGAACGGCTCGTAGATGTGCGAGCCGGTCTCGAGCTTGCGGTACTCGGCGCAGTAGGCGTCCCACCCTGCCGCTGGAATGTCGAACCAGTCGGGGATGTACGGCCGCAACGGGCCGGTGAAGCGCGCCAGATACTCGAACTGGAGACGCTGGTTTTCCGACGCCACCAGAGCCGGGAATTGTCTGAAGGCCAGCCATAGCCCGGCATTCGCCGCCAGCAGGATCGAGAAGAACCCGAGCAGCAGATTGCACAGGTCTGACAGCAAACTCATCTCCTGACTGGTTCGGCCCACGGGGAGCCGTCGGACTCAGTCCGGTGCGCGCCCGCCTGTCAAGACCACGGCGGCGAATCGAGCTTGGTTCGGTCGGCGCATTGCCATTGCACGCCCGCGCGCCTAGGCTTGGACCATGCGCTCGCGCGTTCCCTTCGTGATCACCCCACGATGATGATCGTGATCGGCATCGTGGCCGGCGTCATCGTGATCGGCCTGGGCGCGGCCTACTACATTCGCCGCGAAAAGGCACGGCGCTCCGCCAGTCCGCAGGACGTCTATCCGCATTGGTGACGGCGCTCAGCCCGCGGCGATCCGGCCCTCCAGAATCAGGGTGGCGTGGCCGGCGATGATCACGCGCGTGCCACGGTCTTCGCACGTCAAGGTGCCGCCGCGTCGCGACAGTTGCCGGCCGACCAGGCCCGACTTGCCTAGTCGCTCCGCCCAGTAGGGCACCAGGGTGCAATGGGCGACCCCCGACACGGGGTCCTCGGGCACGCCGTTGGCCGGGGCGAAGAAGCGCGACACGAAGTCGCCGCCGAACTTGGGCGAGGTCGGCGCGGTGACGATGACGGCGGCGCGGTCGAGCGCGGCCAGCGCCGCCAGGTCCGGCGTCAAGGTCGCGACGTCGTCGGCCTCGGCATAGACCGCTAGATAGTGCGTGGCGGCGAGCACCGCGACGGGCGACCGGCCGAGCCCAGCGACCAGGCACGGCGGCGGCGTCACCGGCCGGGCGACGCGCGCCGGGAAATCCATCGCCAGCAGCGCGCCCTGCCGGCTCACGGTCAGCGGCCCGCTGAGGCTCTCGAAGCGTACCTCGGCGGCGCTTGGCTCGAGGCGTTCGAAGATCACGAAGGCCGCGGCGAGGGTGGCGTGACCGACCAGATCGACCTCGAGCGTCGGGGTGAACCAGCGGATGCGCCAACCACCCCCCTCGCGCACCACGAATGCGGTCTCCGAGAAGCCGATCTCGGCGGCGATCGCCTGCATGGCACGATCGTCGATCCAGCGCTCGAGCGGGCAGATCGCCGCCGGATTGCCGGTGAACGGCCGATCGGCGAAGGCATCGACGAAATAGATCGGCAGGGTTCGCACGGCGTTACGCCGTCAAAACAGGACCTCGGCCTCGCAGGCCTGGTGGGTCACCTCGCCGATGAACGGCGGCATGTTCTTGAAGTCCTCGCGCGAGCGCATGCGCGCCTCCGACTGCAGTGCGGCATTGAGCGCCGCGGCGTCGTCGAACACCACTTGGGCCAGCAGGTAGCGCAGATCCGGCTTGACCGCCACCGGATCGTTCCAGCTCACCGGATGATGCAGGATCGCGCCGCGCACGCCGGGGAACGCCTGCATGAAGCGCGCGTGCGTGCGCCGGTAATAGTCGAGAAACGCCCTGGGATCGGCCGGCTTGCCCTGATAACGCACGAAATAGGACACGGACATCGCTTGCTCCTCGCGGGTGGGACGGATCAGAGCGGCGTCGCAAGCAGGCTCGGAATCGCGAACGAGTCGACGATCACGAGCTTCTCCTTGAGCCGCGGCACGCCGCCGGCCAACTGGACGCGATCGAGATAGCTGCCGACGCTGAACAGCCGGGCCTCGCCGTCCTGATCGCTCTGGAAGACCGTGTAGGCGGCTTCGACCGCGAGCAGGTCGGCGGCGACGCGCGTGATGCGCGGCAGGCCGATGACGTGCCGCGGCACGTGGATGTTGTACTTGTTGGCCTCGGTCAGCGCGGTGACGCGGTCGCGCAGCATGTCCTTGTTCTCGCACAGCATCAGGCAGCCGGGCAGACCGAGCGCCAGATTCTCGCGCGGCACCACCTTATAGACGCAGTCCTCGGTGAACAGGTCGAGCCATTCGTCGAACCGGCCTTCGTCGATCAGCCAGCCGTAGTCCGCGAGCACCGCAAGCACGGCATCGCGCTCGGCCGGCGCGATCATCTGACCGCGCTCATCGGACGGCGCCCCGGGGCTCGAGCCCCATCAGCTCGGCGTAGTACGACCAGAAGCCGCGCAACGGCACGTGCCGCGCTGCACGAAGCCGCCGACGCAGCCGTCCTCCATCGAGACGTAGCCGGCGGGGCCGACCAGGTTGGCCGAGCGCAGCCGGTGGGCGACCATCTCGGCGTCGTCGTCCGCGTAGCCGACCAGGGTCTGGAAGACCTCGAAGCAGCCGACCCCCTTGGGGCGGATCTGGCGCGTCGCCAGGCTGTTGTTGATCTGGACGAACACCGCGTTGGGGAACACGGTGGTGACCGCCAGGTTCATGTTGTCGGGATGCTCGCGCCGGAACTCGACCAGCCGCGGGTCGCGCAGCCGCAGATAGTCGTTGCGAATGTTGGCCTGGCGGTACATGTCGCGGGCGAACTCGGGCGAGTCGCTGGCCGCCTCGGCCCAGGTGATGTTGTGGCGGTGGCGCGCGTCCATGGTCACGCCGCCGGTCTGGGTCGCCCGGTCGATGCCGAAGGTCACCAGAAACTCGTGCAGCAGGCTGGCGTGATAATTGTCGCGGGTATTCTCCGCGAACATCTTCCAGTTGCCGTTGATGCGCTGGCGGTGATAGCCGAGGACGCGGACCGGGCGCTGAAACAGCCGCTCGATCTGCGCCACCACGGGCGGGCCGAGATAGTCGCGCAGCGGCTCGGCGTCCTCGGCGAACGTCCCGAACAGCGCGCCGGCGACCGCGTCGACCTTGAGGCGCTTGAGCCCATGCGCGCCGAGATCGAAGCTGGGGTCGAGACCGCCCTTGCCCTTGATGCCGCGGCGAAATGGGATCGACTTCAGCCCGCCGTCGCGGCCGTAGCACCACTGGTGATAGATGCAGGTATGGGTCTCGGCGTTGCCCGCGACCTCGCGCCGCACCAGCGCGCCCCGATGGGCGCAACGGTTGACGAAGGCATAGACGGCGCCGTCGGTGTCGCGGTTGTAGACGACCGGAGTATCGCCGACGAAGCAGGTCCGGAAGTCTCCAGGGTTGGGAATCTCCGCGTCGAGCCCGAGGAAGCTCCAGGCGCGCCCGCGAAAGACGCGATCGAGCTCGCGGTCGTAGATCCCGCGGTCGTGATAGACCCGATAGGGCACGCGCGAATAGTCCTGGCGCGGCCAGAAGGCTTCGGGATCGAGATCCACGCTCATTGGCTGGCTCTCCGGACGGAATCGAGGCGGCTTGGAGGAGCTTAGCGCCGCGATCAGAATTTGGCGATGAACGCGAAGAAGATGCGGGCGAAGTGGTTATGGTTGGTGCCCTGGGTGGGCACGCCGCGCATGTACGGCTGGCTCGCCTCGACGTAGCCCGAGACGGATTCCGTCAGGGTAAAGCGGGTGCCGACGCCGAACGAGATGCCGGCATCGGACGACTTCTCGCCCGGCTGGGTTATCAGGTTCTGCGTGCGCCCGAGGTCGAAGAAGGCATAGGCCGTGTAGTCCTGCAGATACCACGTCTTCGGCTGCTCGCCGTACTGCAGCTCGAACTTGGCGCCGATGCCGCTGTCGCCGATGATGTCCGAGGGATCGTAGGCGCGCAGGAAGGTCGAGCCGCCCAGGCCGAACTGCTCGGACGCCAGCAGCGGCGTGAAAGCATGCTGCGCGGTCGCGGCGGCCAGGAGGTTCCAGCCGCCGCCCAACGATTGCAGGCGCGAGACGTCGAGGGTCAGCTTTGAATAGTCGCTGCGGCCGAGCACGCGCGAGATGTTCTCCGAGCCCGTCTTGGTCGCGTCGAAAATGTTCAGGCCCTGGCTGAACTGGAGGGCGAAGATATTGGCCCCGCGCCATTTGTCGTACGCCTCGTAGATCGCGCCCAGGCGCACCGAACGGATGTTGTCGTGCACGACGACGGTCTGCGACAACTCGGACGTCGTCTTGTACTGGTTCGCGGCGAACGTCAGGTTGATGCGCAGATTCTCGATGCGCGAGCGCACGATCGGATGCGCCAGGACAAGCGCCGCGGTGGTGGCATTGCTGATGATCTTGGAGGTCGTCAGCGAGAAGCCCGGGCGCGCCTCGGCGTAGTTCAGCAGCACGCCGAGCGTCGTGCCCTCGGCATTGAGCGTCTGCTGATTGTTGAGATCGAATGCAATCAGCTCGTTGTGGAACTCCGGCGTCATGATGCCGCGCACGAAGGTCGCGTCGCCAAGTCCGAACAGCGAGTTGATGCGGGCGCCCATGGTGTACTGGACCGGGCCGACATAGCGCGTGCCGCGATTGTCGACGGTCGTGAAGGGCTGGAGCAGCTCGCGCTCGATCTTGATGATCAGGTCCGCCGCCCCGGTCTGGTCCTGGGACGGCTTGAGCACCGAGCTGACGCCGACACCCGGACCGTCGCCGATCAGCAGCAGATAGCGTTCGAGATCGGCGATCCGCACCGGCCGCACGTCGGTGATGTTCTCGCCATAGCCGCGCAGCAGATCCGGGCGATCGTCGTCGCCCTCGAAGATCACCTTGTCGACATAGCCCTCGATGATCCGCAGCTCGACCCTGCCGTCCTCGATCTCCTGCGCCGGCACGATCGCCCGGCTGAGCACATAGCCGTCGTTGCGGTAGCGGACGGTTATTGCGGAGGCGATCGCGAACAGGTCGCCGAGGGTCCCCGGCTTGCCGATCCGATCCCGCCAATAGGGCTCGAGCTCTTCGAGCTTGTAGGCCGTGACGCCGGTCAGCTTCAGGACTTCGATCTGCAAGGGGATGTTGGCGGCGCTGTCCGGCGCCTCCTCGACCGGCTGCGGCTCGACCTGGAGCGAGGGGGCCGGCCCGGTCGGCGGCGGCACCGGAACCTCGCGCAGCCGCTGCTCGATTCGACCGGTCGCATCGGCGGGAAGCTGGGCGCGCTGCTCGGGGGTCAGGGCCAGCGCTGAGCCCCCTGCCCCAAGCAGCAAAAGGCCCGCGAGCACCGTTACTTTGCGCGCCTTCGCAGCCACGTGCGCCGCCCGTCGACGCGGCAAAACCAAGGGAATCCTCATCGCACGCGGTTCTGCGGTCCCGGCCGCTCCGACCAGTCGACCCCGCCGTGATACCGGATTGCCGCAGGAATGCAAACCAATCGCGCTGGGGGACCGGCCCCGCGTCACGCGTCAGGTCGCCTCAGGGGATCACCGCGGCCGCTTTCGACCCCGGTCCGGACCGACCGGGCCCCGCCGGCCGACCACCGGATGGCGCGGGTCGGCCGATTTCATCTAGCGGCAGTTGTCCTTCAGCGGGTCGCAGGCGCCGGGGAGCGGGCCGCTGCTCGCCTCACGCGCACCCTCGGACGTGCTCGAGGCGCGCCGGCCGCTGAAATACTCCTCGAGGTCGAGGAAGAAGTCTTGCGGCTTGACCGGCAGGTCGGCGACCGGCTCGTCCCAATCGACGTTGTGCGCCGTGATGCTGACCTCTAGGCCGCCGGCGCCGACGTCGCCGCCGCCGATGTTGGGCAGCTGGGAGAGCTGGGCGAGGATCGCGTTCGAGACCGAGACGGGCGACCCGGTGCCGCTCGGCGGCGGCAAGGGCGGCAGGGAGCGCAGGGCGAAGCCGTTGAAGAATTGGTTGCTCGTGGTCGACGGAACATTGATCTGATAGGCGCCCGCCAGCCCGCCGAGGCCGCCGACCGAGCCCGACGCGTTCATGTTGGGGGCGTTGAGCGTGAAGGACTGCACGAAGTAATTGCCGACGACGGCGACCGTCGTCAGCGCCAGGTTGTTCGCGCTGAGCGAGTTGAAGGCCGTGGTTCCCGTCCCGGCGAGCTGGATCACGTTGGCGGCCGTGACCGTGCCCGCGCTCGCCACGTTGCCGGCGTTTTGGATCGTCAGGGTGCCGAGACTGCTGACCGCCTGGTCGAACGCGACGCCGCCGGAATTGCCGGAATTGACGGTGAGATTCTGGCCTGCGCCGTTGACCTGGCCGCCGAACCGGATCGTGTTGCCAGTCGGCGCCGAGACGCTGGTGTCGATGCTCACGGCGGCGCCCAGCGAGACGTTGCCGCCGAGCGTGACCGACGCGCCCGACGTCTGGATCGAGCTGGTGAGCAGCGTCGGCCCGTTGACCGAGATTGCGCCGCCGACCGTGCTGATCGCCGCCGCCAGATTGACCAGGCCGCTGCCGGCACTGAACGTCAGCGTGCTGCCGCCGGTCATCGCGATCGAATTGACGACGTTGATCTGGCCGGATCCGACGCTGAGCGACAGGTTCTTGCTGGTCGGCAGGCCGGTGCCAACCGTCAGCGTGCCGCTGGCGCTCGACGAGCCAAAGGTCAGGCTCCCGTAGCCGGCGAGCCGGCCGAGCTGGGTCAGGTCGAGATTGAGCCCGCCGGAGCTGACGCCGCCGCCGATGGTCATGTCGAGGGCCGTATTGCGTGGCTGGACGGTGATCGCCCCCCCGTGAAGCGTGAGCGCACCAGCACCGGTCAAGTTGTTGGTCGTCAGCACCAGGTCGCCGAAGATGTCCAGAGAGCTCAAGTTCAGCGTGTCGCCGGCCAAATTGACCGGGAAGCCGCCAATATTGCTGATACTCAGCGGACTGCCGCCGAGGCCGCCATTGAGGAAGATGGACGTGGCACCGCTGATGAAGGTGGTGCCCAGGACAGTGATGGAACCAACCTGAGTGATCGAGCCGCCGGCGCCAACCTCGGTCAACGTGAAGTTGCCGGTAACATTGGTGGTGTCGATCAGGGTCGCCGTGCTGTTCGTAATGCTGGCGTTGCCGGAGCTCGCGGTCGAGATCGCGCCCGTGAAGACATTCGCGTTGGCCGTGAGCGTAATGCCGCCGGCTCCCGCGGTGAGGTTGGAGGTGCCGCCCACCGTCAAGCCCGCGGCGGTCTGGGTCAGCGTCCCGATGGCATTGACGGTCAAGTTGTTGGCGATCGCGACCGAGCCGAGCGTCAGCGTGGATCCGGCGCTGCTCGTCACGCTCGCGTTCGGGGCGCTGATCGACACTGCGCCGCTGAACGCGTTGCCGGTATTGGTCAGCGTCACGGAGCCGCCCGCCGCCGCCGTGAAGCTTGAGGTTCCGCTGATCACCAGCGCGCCGCTCTGCGTCACCGAACTGGCTGAGATGGTGAGATTGCCGGTCAAGCTCGCAGCGGCGAGCGTGATCGCCAGCGTGCTGGAGAGCGACGCGTTGCCGCCGGCGCTGTTGAACGACAGCGTGCCGCCGAAGCTATTGCCGGCGTTCGACAACGTAATGTCGCCGGCGATGGTCGTGAACGTCGAATTGCCGGTGACGACGACCGCGCCGGCGTCGGTGATCGCGCCGGCCGAGTTCACCGTCAGGTTGCCGCCCACGCTGGTCGTGGTCATCACCGTCGCGGTGTTGTTCGCCAGGGTGACGTTGTTGGCGCCGGTCGTCGTGGCGCTGATCGCGCCGGTGAGGACGTTGGTGGTGTCGCTCAAGGTCACGGAATGGGCGCCGCCATGGATCGTGGTCGTGCCGGCGACCTGAACCTGGCCGGACTGGGTCAGGTTGCCGCCGATCGTCAGATCGAGGTTGCCGCCGATATTCGACGTCCCGACGTTGGTCGCGATGCTGTTGTTCAGCGTCGCATTGATCCCCGCCCCCGTCGCGATGCTGAGCGGGCCGGTCACGGCCAGGACCCCGCTTTGCGTCAGGGTCCCGCCAGACGTCACGCTCAGACCGCCGCCAATAGTCGTGCCGGCGATCACGGTCGCGCGCGTGTTGACCAACGTCGCGCTGCCGCTGCCGTTGGGCGCCAGCAGGATCGTGCTCGCGCCGGTGCCGATGGCGTTGGCGGCATTGTTGAGGGTGATCGAGGCGTTGCCGGCGGTGGTCGTGAACGACTGCGTGCCGCTGCCGTTGATCGTCAGCGCGCCGCTGCCGGTGATCGCGCCGACCGACGTCACGGTCATGTTGCCGCTGAGCGTCGAAGCGCCGAGGTCGACGGCGCCACCGCTCGCCAGGGTGGCGTTGGCGGCGGTGAACGACACCGCGCCGGTGAACCCGTTCGTCGCCGAGGCCAAGGTCACATCGTTGGCGCCGGCGTTGAAGCTTGCCGCGCCGGCTCCGGCCGCCTGGGTGATCGCGCCGCTCTGCGTGATGGCGCCGCCCGCCGTCACGATCAGGGTCCCGGAGCCGAGGTTCGACGCGGCAAGCTGCAGCGCGCCGCTATTGCCGAATGAGACGTTGTTGGCGCCGCTGTTGTTGAGCGACACCGTGCTCGCGAAATTGTTGCCGCCATTGGTCAGCGTGATCGTATTGCTGCCCGTGAAGGTCGCCGCGCCGGTGACGCTCAAGCCGGCGCCGGTCTGGGTCAGCGCGCCGGTCGAGGTGACGTTCAAGGTGCCGGCCACGGTCGAGGTGCCGAGCAATGTCGCGATGCTGTTCGTGACGCTGGCGTTGTTGGCCGTCAGGAGCACCGCGCCGGTGAACGCGTTGGCCGAGTTCAGGGTCACGTTGGCGCCGCCGCTGTTGAACGTCGACGTCCCGGCGACGGTCAGCGCGCCGATTTGGGTGATGCCGTTCGCGGTGACCGAGAGGTTGCCGCCGACGGTGGTGGCCGACAGCGACAATGCCGCCGTGTTCGTGATCGTCGCGTCGCCGGTACCCGTCGTATTGAACGCGACGGTGCCCGTGAAGGTGTTGCCCGCGTTGGCGAGCAGCACCGAGCTGTTGCCGCCGGTGGTCGCGAACGTCGAGTTGCCGCCGACGACCAGAGCCGCACCGCCGTCCGTGATCGATCCCCCCGAGCTCACAATCAGATTGCCGGTCAGGGTCGAGCCGCCCAGCGACGTCGCGAGGCTGTTCGTCACGCTGGCGTTCGCGCCCGTCAGCGACACCGCGCCGGTGAACGCATTGGTCGTGGTCGTGAGCGTGATCGCGTTGGCGCCGGCGTTGAAGCTCGACGTGCCGGCGACCGTGAGCGCGCCGGCCTGGGTCAAGGCGCCGTTCGAGGTGACGCCCAGCGTCCCGGTCACGGCCGAGGTGCCGAGCACGGTGGCGATGTTGTTGCCGAGAGCGGCATTCGCGCCGGTCAGCGACACCGCCCCGGTCAGCGCGTTGGCCGCGTTGGTCAGGGTGATGTTGTTCGCGCCGGCGCTGAAGCTCGAGGCGCCCGCCACCGTCAGCGCCCCCGACTGCGTGAGCGCGCCGTTCGACGTCACGGCGAGGGTGCCCGTGACGCTGGCCGGACCGAGGGTCGTGGCGACGTTGTTGGCCAAGGTGACGACGGCGCCGGTCAACGACACCGCACCGCTGAGCGCGTTGGTCGCGGTCGTCAAGGTGATGTTGTTGGCGCCGGCGTTGTAGCTCGACGTCCCGGCGACGGTCAGCGCGGCCGTTTGGGTCAGCGCACCGTTCGAGGTCACGTCCAGGGTCCCCGTGAGGGTCGAGGCGCCCAACACGGTCGCGATGTTGTTGCTGAGCGTCGCGTTGGCGGCGGTCAGCACGACCGCGCCGGCGAAGGCGTTGGCTGCGTTCGACAATGTGACGTTGTTGCCGGCAGCACCGATTGTCGCGGTGCCTGCGACCGCCACCCCGCCGCTCTGCGTCACGGCGCCGTTCGAGGTCAGGGTGAGGGTCCCGGTCAGGTTCGAGGCGCCGAGAACCGTCGCGGTGTTGTTGGTGAGATTGGCGTTCGCGCCAGTCAACGAAACCGCGCCCGTGAACGCGTTGGCCGCGTTCGTCAGCGTGGTGTTGCTGGCGCCCGAATTGAAGCTCGAGGCACCCGTCACCGCAAGGGTACCGGCCTGGGTGATGGCGCCGGTGGAGGTCACGGTCAGGGCGCCGGTCAGGGTCGACGCAGCGAGCGTGGTCGCGGTGTTGTTGGTGACATTGGCGTTGGTCACCGCGGTGAACGCCACCGCACCCGTGAAGGCGTTGGTGGTGGTCGTCAGGGTGACGTCGTTGCCGCCAGCGTTGAAGGTCGATGCGCCGCCCACCGAAACCGCGGCGGTCTGGCTGATGTTGCCGGCGGCGGCCGCCGATAGCGCCCCGGTGACGCCGACCGCGCCGTTGAAGGCGAGCGTGCCGGCTGAGGTTACCGTCAGATTGCTGGTCAGGGTCGAGACGCCCAGCACCGTCGCCATGTTGTTGTTCAGGTTGGCGGTGGTGCCGTTCAGCGACACGCCGCCGGTGAGCGCGTTGGTCGCGTTGGTCAGCGTGATGGTGTTGCCGCCGGCGTTGAAGCTCGAGGTGCCCGACACCGTCAGGGCGGCGGTCTGGCTGATCGCGCCGGTGGAGATCGCCGACAGGTTGCCGGTGACGCCGATGGCGCCGTTGAACGCCAGCGTGGTGGTCGAGGTCACCGTCAGGTCGCCGGTGTTCGACGTGCCCAGCACCGTCGCGCCGGTGTTGCTGAGCTGGGTCATGCCACCGGTCAGGAAGATCGTGCCGCCGAAGCTGTTGGCCGCGGTGGTCAGCGTAATGGCGTTGGTGCCGGCGTCGATGGTCGAGGTGCCGGAGACCGTCAGGGCCGCGGTCTGCGTCACGGCGCCCGACGCCGTGACCTGGAGGGTACCGCCGATCGTGCTGCCGCCCAGTACGGTCGCGCCGTTGACCAGGGTCACGTTGCCGGTGCCGTTGGGCGCGAAGGTGATCGCGCCCGCCATGGCGTTGCCGGCGTTGGTGAGCGTGATGTTGGCGTTGCCCGCCTTGGTCGTGAACAGCGACGTGCCGCTGACGGTGAGCCCGCCCGCCTCGGTGATCGCGCCGGTCGACGTGATCGAGAGATTGCCGGTCACATTCGAGGTGCCGAGCTGGGTCGCGAGCGTGTTGGTCACGCTGGCGTTGGAGCCGGTGGTGAAGACCGCGAGCTGACCGCTGAACTGATTGCTGAAGGCGGTGCTGTTGAGCGTGATGGCGCCGGCGCCGTTGGCGCGGAAGGTCGCCGCGCCTGCGCCGGTGACGATCAGATCGCCGACCTGGGTCAGCGCGCCGCCCGAGGTGACATCGAGGTTGCCGCCGCCCAGCGTCGTCGCGGCGAGCGTCGTCGCGATGCTGTTGACCAGGGTGGCGTTGCCGGAGCCGTCGGGCGCCAGGGTGATGTTCCCGGTCAACGCGTTGCCCGCGTTGGTCATCGTGATCGAGGCGTTGTTCGCCGTCGTGTTGAGCGTCGTGGTGCCCGCCACGGTCACGGCGCCGCTGTTGGTGATCGCGTTGGACGAGTTGATCGTCAGGTTGCCGGCGATGTTCGAGAGACCGAGGTTGGTGCCGCCGGCCGCGGCGTTGACCAGGTTGACCTGGGCGGCCGTGGTGGTGAGCAGCAGCGCGCCCGAGAACTGGTTGCCCGCCTGGGTCCAGGTCAGGTTGGTCGAGCTCGCCGTCACGGTGCCGGTGACGTTGAGCGCTGACCCGCCGACCTGCCGGAGGTTGCCGAGCGACGTGACCGTGAGGTTGCCGCCGATTGTCGCGTTGTTCAGCCGCGTGTTGACCGTGTTGTACAGCGTCACGTCGCCGGTGCCGTTGGGCGCCACGGTGATGACGCCGGCCAGCGCGTTCGACGTGTTGTTGACCGTGATCGAGGTATTGGCCCCGGTGGTCGTGAAGGACGAGGTGCCGGTGACCGTCAGGGTGCCGCCGGTGTTCGTGATCGAGCCGACCGACGTCACGGCCAGGTTGCCAGTGCCGCCGCCGCCGACCGACGACGTGCCGAGGTCGGTCGCGATGCTGTTGGACAGGGTGGCGTCGTTGTTGCCGGTGGTGGTCAGCCCGACCGCCCCGGTGAAGGCGTTGGCGGCGTGGGTCAGCGTGATGGCGTTGGCGCCGGCGTCGATCGCGGCGGTGCCGCCGACCGTCAGCGCCGCGGTCTGGGTGATGGCGCCGGCGGCGGTCGCCGACAGGTTGCTCCCGACCGCGACCGTGCCGCTGATCGCCAGCGCGCCGCCGGTCGACGACACCGTCAGGTTCTGACCGATGGTCGAGGCGGCCAGGGTCGTCGCCAGGCTGTTGGTCAACGAGGCGTCGTTGGCGCCGCTGTTGGTCAGCGCGACGGCGCCGGTCAGCGCGTTGCCAGTGCTGGTCAGGGTAATGGCATTGGCACCGGCATTGATCGTCGAGGTGCCG
>JACQAI010000406.1 GCA_016195115.1 Pseudomonadota bacterium | reverse complement strand
CCCGCGCCGCCGCCATGGCCGACGAGGACGTCGCGATCAACCGCGCCATGGGCGACCACGGGCTCGGACTGATCCGCGCCGCGCAAGCCAAGAAGGGCGACGGACCGGTCAACATCCTGACCCATTGCAACGCCGGCTGGCTCGCCACGGTCGACTGGGGCACCGCGCTCGGCCCGGTCTATTCCGCGCAGGCGGCCGGCGTGCCGGTCCACGTCTGGGTCGACGAGACCCGGCCGCGCAACCAGGGCGCCTTCCTGACCGCCTGGGAGCTCGCGGCCGCCGGCGTGCCGCATACCGTGATCGTTGACAATGCCGGCGGCCACCTGATGCAGCGCGGCGAGGTCGATGTGTGCTTCGTCGGCACCGACCGTACGACCGCGACCGGCGACGTCGCCAACAAGATCGGCACCTACCTGAAGGCGCTCGCCGCCCACGACAATGCCGTGCCGTTCTACGTCTGCCTGCCGTCGCCGACGATCGACTGGAGCCTCAGCGACGGCTTCGCGATACCGATCGAAGCCCGCGGCGGCGACGAGGTCTCGCACATCGCCGGCCTCGACGACTCCGGCGCGCCGGCGCGGGTGCGCCTGACCCCGGCCGGCTCGCCGGTCGCCAACCCGGCGTTCGACGTCACGCCGGCGCGCCTGGTCACCGCGCTGGTCACCGAGCGTGGCATCTGCGCGCCCTCGGCCGACGGTCTGCTTGGCCTGTTCCCGGAGCGCCGCGGTGCTGCCGAGTAGTTGCCGCGGGTCGTCAGTATCCGGCCTCTCGCCCGTGGCGCACGGCAAGCACGACGATTGTCTGGCCATCGTATCGATAGAGCGCGATGTAGACGCTGTCGCCAAAGGGAATTGGCCACTCGCGGAATTCAGGCGGTAGTTCGTCGGCAGGCCGGCCGATTTCAGGATGCATGGTCAACGGCCTCAAGCCGCTGTGGATGGCCCGGACGGCGCGCCGTGCGGCGTCGCGATTCTTGGTCGCAAGAAAACGATGCAACCGGGCGATGTCGCGCAGCGCCGATGGCGTCCAGATCAATCGCGGCACGAATCAGCCGTGCGCGGGCGGCGGCTCTGCGTCCTCGCCGGCTTCGAGCCGAGCCAACCAGGCATCGGCTTCGGCGGCCGTGACATGTTGACCGGTCGCCTGGTACTCCGCCCAGGCCGCGAGGGCGTCGCGCCGAAACTGTTCGCGCTGCTCCTCCCGCGAGACGTACTGCTCGATCGCTTCGCGCATCAGCCAATGCGACGAGCGCTGCCGCGCCTTGGCAAGCTTCTTCAGGCGGGTCTTGATCTTCGGATCCAGTTTGAGGCTGGTGGTTGTTGACGTCGTCATGTCATGGGTGTTCCAGGGTGTTACCCAGTATCAACATAGCATCATCAGGAGCCGGTGCCCAGTGCCCGCCTCCGAAACACCCGACTGATACCGCACACGAGCGGCTGCTGCCCACGGTTGTCCCACGCGAGCGATCGGGTCGATACTCCGATCAATCAATCGGGGAGGGGACCATGCTCGGGCATCGTTCGATCGGGTTCGCCGTCGTTGCGTCGTGTGCCTTCGCGACCGCGGCGTGGGCGCTCGACGTCGCCGAGATCGGTAGCTTCCATGTCGGCGGCCGCCAAGTCGCGCTCGACGGCATGCCGGCCAAGGAGCTGGTCTTCAGCGCCGGCGCTCCGGCGATCAAGGTCGATCCGAACGGCCAGTTCGAGGTCGAGCAGATGTATGCGCAGTACGTCAAGCTCACCAACCCGAAGGCGCGCTACCCCCTGCTGCTGGTGCACGGCGGCGGGCTGACCGGCGTCACCTTCGAGACCAAGCCTGACGGCAAGCCGGGCTGGCAGAGTTTCTTCCTCAACGCCGGGCACGACGTCTACGTCTCTGACGCGGTCGAGCGCGGCCGCGCGTCGTGGGCGCGCTATCCCGAGATCTTCAAGACCGAGCCGGTGTTCCGCGCCAAGCGCGAGGCTTGGGAGCTGTTCCGCATCGGACCGTCCGACAGCTACGCCAAGCGCGCGACCTTCGAGGGCCAGCAGTTCCCGATCGAGGCGTTCGATCAATTCGCCAAGCAGGGCGTGCCGCGCTGGGTCAGCAACGACGCGCCGACCATCGCGGCCTACGAGGCCTATTTCCGCAAGGTCTGCCCGTGCGTCGTGCTGGTGCACAGCCAAGGCGGCAACCTGGTGCTGACCGCCGGGCTGCGCGTGCCCGAGCTGATCAAGGCCTTCGTGCTGGTTGAGGCATCGGGTGCGCCCGACCCGGAGAAGGCCGACCTGGCGGGCTTCAAGGGCGTGCCGCATCTGTTCGTGTGGGGCGATTATCGCACGGAGGTGCAGCCGTGGCCGCGCCTCACCGCCATCCTCGCCAAGTATCGCGACGGCGTGCGCGCCGCCGGCGGCAGCACCGACTGGATCGAGCTGCCCGAGGCCGGCATCAAGGGCAACACCCACATGATGATGATGGACCGCAATTCCGACCAGGTCGCGGGTGTGATCCAGGACTGGATCGGCAAGCGCGGGCTGATGCGCTAGCGCGGCAGCGGCGAAAGCCCTGCGAGCGCCAACAAAAAGGGTATGCCGCGGGTGCTGAGGCCGCGCTAGGATTTTGTGGCGCGCGCGGGGGCTTCGCTTCCTGCCGCGCTCGGGCTGCACGAGCAGATGACCCGGCTGCGCGCCGAGGCCGTGCGGCGGGCCGGGTTTGCCGGCCCCGACCGCCGTGCCCACGCACCCGAGCCCGAGTATTTGATCTGATCTGATCTGATCTGATCTAGCCGGCGATCCGGCGCGCCTCGGCCGCGAGCGTCGCCACCGCCGCCGTGAGCGGCAGGATCTGCTGCGCGCCGTCGGCCCGGCGGATCGACACCGTGCCGTTCGCCGCCTCGCTGGCGCCGACCGCGACCACCACGGGAATCTCGAGCGCGCGCGCCTGCACGATCTTGCGGCCGAGCGTGTCGGGACGCGCGTCGAGCACGGCGCGCAGCTCGCCCTCGACCAGCGCGTCGCGCACCGCGGCGCCGTAGTCGGCCGCTGCCGCGCCGATGGTCGCGACCACGACCTGCTCGGGCGCCAGCCACAGCGGCAGGCGGCCGCGGTGATGCTCGAGCAGCATGGCGATGAAGCGCTCGAAGCTGCCGAGCACGGCGTGATGCAGCATGACGGGCCTGGTGTGGGCGTCGCCGTGATCGCGGTAGGTCGCGGCGAGCCGCTCGGGCAGCACGAAGTCGAGCTGGATGGTGCCGCACTGCCAGCTGCGGCCGTGGGCGTCGCCGAGATGGAACTCGAGCTTGGGTCCGTAGAATGCGCCCTCGCCGGGCGCGAGCGCAAAGGCGAGCCCGGCCTGCGTCGCCGCCGCCGCGAGCGCGGCCTCGGCGCGATCCCACGCCGCGTCGGCGCCCGCGCGCAGCGCCGGCCGGGTCGCGAACCGCACCGCGACGTCCGCGAAGCCGAAGTCGGCGTAGACGGCGTGCAGCAGCGTGCAGAACCGGGCGACCTCGGCCTCGATCTGCACCTCGGTGCAGAACACGTGGGCGTCGTCCTGGACGAACGCGCGCGTGCGCATGAGCCCGTGCAGCGCGCCCG
>JACQAI010000437.1 GCA_016195115.1 Pseudomonadota bacterium | reverse complement strand
GTCGTCGACTTGCCGCAGCCCGACGGCCCGACCAGGGCGACGAACTCCCGGTCGGCGATGGTCAGGTCGACGTCCTTCACGGCGTGCTGCAGCTGACCGTAGTACTTGTTGACCTTGCTGAGGACGACGGCGGCCATGGCTTTTTCGCGCGACGGCCCCGCCCGCGCGTGACGCGGGCGGGGGTCCGTGCGTTGCGGTTACTGCGCCGCCTTGCTGACCAGCGGCGCGCCTTCGGCCAGGACCTTGGCGATGTCCTCGCGCTTGCCGGTGATCGCCTTGGTGACGGTGTTGTTGAACGCCTTGTGGACCGCCGGCCACTGCGCGAAGTAGTAGGCGCCGCGCACCTTGAAGGGCGAGTCGAGCGCGGCGGCCTTGACGACGCCGAAGAACGGATCCTGCGCCGCGATCTTGGGCCAGAAGCTGACGTTGGGCGGCGGCGCGCCGGTCGCCTTCCACAGCTTCACCTGGCCCTCCTCGTCCATCATCATGGCGTCGAGCATCTGCTTGGCGACCTTCTTGCGCTCGGCCGTGATCGACTTCGGGATCGCCCAGCCCCAGATGTCGTCCCAGGCGAACGGATCCTTGCGGTTCGGTCCGAGCGGGAACGGCGCCGCCGCGACCTTGCCGGCGATCTTCGACTTCGCCGGGTCGTTGAAGGTCGCCCACCACAGGGTGTCGGCGACCGTGAACGCCGCGTCGCCGGCCATGAACACCGCGTTAGACTCGTTGCGGTCGTAGGCCGGCATGCCGCGCGGGGAGATCTTGTGGGTGTTGATGGCGTCCCACCAGTACTCGACGGTCTCCTTCATGCACGGCTGGTCCATGCTCGACTTCCAGCCGTTGGCGGCAAGCACCTTGTTGTCGCGCTCGTAGAACGGCATCAGGACGTCGCAGTTGTTGCCCCACATCGACCAGAAGTAGCTGAACCAGCTGTTGTTCATCGACATGCCGCCGACATAGCCGAACTTCACCTTGTTGGCGGCCTGCAGCTTCTTGCTGTCCTCGACCAGCGCCGCCAGGGTCTTGGGCACCGCGTTGGCCGGGACCAGGTCGGAACGGTAGAACAGCATGCTGAAGGTCTGGCCCATCGGCACGACGGTGTTCTGGCCCTGGGCGTTGGCGAACACGACCGGCGCCATGCCCCACTTCTCGGCATACTGCAGCGACTTGATGTCGTCGGTCGGCTCGAGCAGATGCGCCCACAGCTGGCCCAAGTCGTCGTTATGCCAGATGACGTCGTACTGATCCGAGTTCGAGGTCAGCGACGCCGTCATCTTCTCGACGTAGACGCCGTACGAGTTGGGGACCTTGGTGATCTTGACGCCGTTCTTGGCGCCCCAGGTCTCGAACATCGCCACCGAGGCGTCCTGGATCGGGCTCGGCTGGTAGCCGATGCGCAGCTCCTTGACCTCCTGCGCGCCGGCACCGCCCGCCGCGATCAAGCCCGCGGTCGCCGCCGCAAGGCCCCATCGTCCTAGCCTATGCATGGGTCGTCTCCTCCCGTCCGTGATTGCCTATTGACCATCCAATGCCTCAGATCCGCAAGCCGCGGATGACGTATTTCTGCCCGAACAGCGCCAGCAGGAACGCCGGCACCAGCGCCATCACGGCAGTCGCGCTCATCAGGTTCCACTTCAAGCCCATCTCGGTGACGAACTGGGCCATCACGACCGTGATCACCGGGACGCGGTTGCCGGTCAGGATCAGGGCGAACAGGAACTCGTTCCAGGTGAACAGCCAGCACAGCACCGCGAGCGCCGCGATCGCCGGGATCGCCGACGGCAGTGCGACGCGCAGGAAGGCGCCCCAGCGCGTGCAGCCGTCGATCAGCGCCGCGTACTCCATCGACGGGTCGATGCCGTCGAAAAAGCCCTTCATCAGCCAGGAGAAGAAGCAGATATGCACCGCGATGTGGGGCAGCAGCAGGCCGAGATAGGTGTCGTAGATGCCCCAGCTCTGCGCCACGAAATAGAGCGGCAGCACCCAGGAGATGTAGGGCACGCAGCGGAACACGTAGATGGTGCCGAACCAGGTGCGTGCCGCGGGTCCTTGGAAGCGCGACAGCATGTAGCCGCTCGATACCGTGACGAGCAGCGAGAACACGGTCGCCAAGGTCGAGATCGCGGCGCTGTTGAGGAAAGCCTCGACCAACCGGTCGTCGCGCATCACCTCGAGGAAGTTTCCGATAGTGAACTCGGTGCCGCGATGGACGTAGTAGACGCCGGATTCCGGTCGGAGCGAGGTGACGATCAGCCACAGCACCGGGAAGGCGAACAGGAAGCAGATCGCGACCAGCGCCAGCCCGAACAGCAGGCGCCGCACGCCGGACGGCAGTGCCGCGAACATCAGGGGCCGGCGTACCATCGCCATCGTCAGGCCTTCGCGATGCGGTCGACGACGCGGTAGAGCACCACGCCGACCACCAGGATGATGAGGCCGCCGATGATCGCCGCCGCCGAGCCGCGGCCGAAGTCGAGGTTGAGGAAGGCATGCACGTACGCATACAGGCTGAACAGCTCGGTCGAGCGGCCGGGCCCGCCGCCCGTCAGGGTCCAAACGATATCGAAGGTGCGGAAGGCGTCGATCGCGCGGATCACGATGCAGACCACGATCACGGGCCGCAACATCGGCAGGGTCAGGAAGCGGAGCACCCGCCACGGCGTCGTGCCGTCGATCTCGGCGGCCTCGAACGGCTCGCGCGGCAGGCTCTGCAGTCCGGCGAGCAGCAGCAAGGTGAACCACGGCGTCCACAGCCAGATGTCGGTCAGCAGGATGACGCCGAACGCGCTCCAGCGCTGGACCAGCCAAGGCTGGCCGTCGAGGCCGAGGCCCTCGAGCACGACGTTCACGATGCCGAACTGGTCGTTGAACATCCAGCGCATCATGATCGCGGCGATCACCGGCGCGACCATCAGGGGCACCAGCAGCACGGTCTGGACCAGCTTCTGGCCACGGAACGGGCGATTGAGCAGCAGCGCCAGCGCCAGCCCGAGGACCAGCGCGCCCGCGACGCTCAGGACCATGAAGAGGAAGGTGTTGGGCAACGCGACTTCGAGGAACGCCGGGTCGGTGATCACGAAGGCGTAGTGATCGAGGCCGATCCAGGTCTTCTTGGCATTGTAGAGCGTCCAGTCGCGGAAGCTGGCGTTGGCGCCGATCGCGATCGGCAGCACCTGGAACAACAGCATCAGGAGCGCCGCTGGCGCGATCAGGAGCAGCATGAAACGCTGC
>JACQAI010000436.1 GCA_016195115.1 Pseudomonadota bacterium | reverse complement strand
GCGCGCATCACGGTCGCGGGCTCCGGCGAATTGATCCGCCACTCGAGCGAGGCGGTCGCGACCTTGCGGCAGAACGTCACCAGCCCGGGCGGCACGACGGCCGAGGCGCTCAAGGTCCTGATGGCCGACGACGGCATTCAGGCCGTGTTCACCCGCGCGCTGGCGGCCGCGACCCGGCGCTCGCGCGAGCTCTCCTGAGCCGGGTCCCCCTGGCGGCCCCGCCATAGTCTCGCCCTCTTTGCCGGTCAGGGTCGGCACGCTACCATCGGCCGGGCGGAACGGAGCCCCAGCCTGAGCCGTTGGACGTGACATGTACCGAAAATTGCGTACATCGCGACCAGCCAGGAGACCCGCCATGAAGTCATCCTTCGTTGCCTTGCTCGGCCTCGGCGCCGCCACCCTGATCGCGCCGGCTGCGTTGGCCCAGACCCCGACGGCCGAGAGCTTGATCGACAACCCGACGGTCAATGTGCGCCAAAGCCAGAACTACTCCAGTCTGGTCGACCGCGACGCGGCGTTCCGCGCCCAGCGCGTCCGCCAGGAGTGCGACCCGATCGAGAGCCCCGACCTGCGCCGTCAGTGCATCGACTCGTTCGGTGCGACCGCGAGCTCGGGCGCCAGCGACGGCCGGACGATGCGCAGCGGCGTCGGCCGCGGCACCCGCTAGGAGCACGGGTGGCGGGCCGCAGCGGTACCGCGTCGAACCGACGCAAACCCACCAAGACTGCGGCCCTGCCCAAGACGCCGTCGTCGGCCCGCGCCGACGGTGCCGCCGACGACCGCGTCATCGATGCGGCCCTGAGCATCGCCTCGCGCGATGGCTGGCGCGGCGCCAGCCTGGCCGCGATCGCCGCCGAAGCCGGGGTCGGCTTGGCCGCGCTCTATGACCGCTTCCCGGACAAGGCGGCGATCCTCGCGGGCCTGATGCGCCGGGTCGATCGCGTCATGCTCGCCGCCGAGGCGGCCGATGCCGCGGAGGGCTCGCCGCGCGACCGGCTGTTCGACGTCATGATGCGCCGGTTCGAGACGCTGCAGCCGTGGCGCGCCGGCATCGCCGCGATCGCCGCCGCGGGGATCGATCCGCTGAGCGCGCTGGCGCTGGTCGGATCGTGGCGGCGCACGCTCGGCGGGATGCTCGAGGCTGCCGGCATCGGCGCCGACGGCCTGGCCGGGCGGCTGCGTATCGCCGGCTTGGCGGTTGTCTACGCGCGCGCCTTCAGGGTATGGCTAGACGACGATGGCGCCGATCTGGGCAAGACCATGGCTGCGCTCGACCGTGGGCTGGCCCAAGCCGAGCGTTGGGCGTCCGCGCTGCCTGGCCAGGATCGCCCGATCTGAGCAATTGCGTGCAATTGTTGCGGTGCAGCGTGCGTCCTGATCGAGTCGCGGGGCTGGCGTTAGCACATATTTAGCACCTGTCGGGTGCACCATGGCCGGGTCGACGGAGGAGTCCGATGGCTGTCAACCGCAACCCGTTCCTCGAGATGGACGTCACCAAGATGCTCGGGGAATTCAAGCTGCCCGGGGTCGATCTGGAAAAGATCGCGTCGGCCCAGCGCAAGAACGTCGAAGCCTTGACCAGCGCCAACCAGCTGGCCGCCGAAGGCTTTCAGGCGGTGGCGCGGCGTCAGGCCGAGATCCTGCGCCAAACCCTCGAGGAAGCCGGCAAGTCGATGCGCGATCTGATGGAGCAGAGCGCGCCCGAGGACCGCATGGTCAAGCAGGCCGAGCTGGCCAAGTCGGCGTTCGAGACCGCGCTGTCCAACATGCGCGAGCTCGCCGAGATGGTCACCAAGGCCAACACCGAGGCGTTCGACGTCATCAACCGCCGCGTCACCGAGAGCCTCGACGAGCTCAAGGACATGATCAAGCGCGGCCCGGGCGGCCGCAAGTAGGCGGCATCGCGCGCGTCCGGCGCCGGCCCGTGTGGGCGCGCCGATGACCATCGGCTACGACGATTTCGCGCGCGTCGACGTTCGCGTCGGCACGATCGTCGAGGCCGCGCCGTATCCTGAGGCGCGCAAGCCGGCCTACAAGCTCGCGGTCGATTTCGGCCCCGAGATCGGCGTCAAGCGCAGCTCGGCGCAGCTCACCGTGCACTACACGCCCGCGGGGCTGGTCGGTCGCCAAGTCGCCGCGGTGGTCAACTTCCCGCCCAAGCAGATCGGCAAGTTCGTGTCCGAGGTGCTGGTGCTGGGCTTCCCCGACGCCGACGGCGCGGTCGTGCTGGTCGGCGTCGACCACGCGGTGCCGAACGGCGGCAAGCTGTTCTAGACTAGACTAAGACTAGCGCCCGAACCTCGGCAGCTCCGCGCGCACCCGGTCGAGCACCTTGTCGGTCGCGACGCGGCCCTTGCCGTCGGCGGCCCGCTTGACGATGTCGGCCGGCACCAGCTTGAGCCGGACGGCATGCAGCACCGCGAGCGCGGTCACGGCATCGCCGCCGCAGACCTGCCGATAGAACCGACCGATGCGCGCGCCCGACAGGCCGATCTGCTCGAGAATCAGGAGCGGCGTGAACGGGCCGAACGCGGCATCCGGATCGGCGTGCTCGACGGCCTTGACCATGGCGATGCAGGCGTCGGCGGCAGCGCGGTCGTTGCCGACCAGCTTGAGCACCGCGTTGGCCGGCGTGTCCTGGATATCGATCCGCGCGGTGCGCGCCGTCCCGGCCTTGGTGGCCCACGCGGGGGCCGGCTTGGCATCAGGCTTGTCCGTCATGGTCAGCGCGCGCCGTCGATGGGTCAGACGGGCAGGCGGACGGTGGCGCGCAGGCCGCCCAGCGGCGAGGGGCCGAGCACGACGTCGCCGCCGTGGCCGCGCACGACGTCGCGCGCGATGGTCAGCCCGAGCCCGACGCCGCCGGTCGCGGCGTTGCGCGAGGCGTCGAGGCGGAAGAACGGCTTGAAGGCGTCCTCGCGCTGGTCCGCCGGGATTCCCGGACCGTCGTCGTCGACCGTGAGCTCGAGCGTGCCGTTGCTCTGGTGCGCCGCCACCGCGACCGTGCGGCCGTAGCGGCAGGCGTTGGCGACCAGGTTCGTGATGCCGCGGCGGAACGCGTCGGGCCGCAGCTTGACGCGCAGGTCGTCATCGATCTCGAGGGCGACCTGGCGGCCGTCGCGGCGCGCGCCGCCGACCACCTCCTCGAGCAGCGGCTTGAGCTCGGTCGACACCACCGCCTCGGCGCCCTCGCCGCGCACGAAGGCGAGATAGCCGTCGAGCATCTTCTCCATGTCGACGACGTCGGTCTTCATCTCCTCGACTTCGGGGCCGTGGCGCAGCATCGCGAGCTGGAGCTTGAGGCGGGTCAGCGGCGTGCGCAGGTCGTGGCTGACCCCGGCGAGCATGGCGGTGCGCTGGGTGATCTGACGCGTGATGCGCTCTCTCATCCGATTGAACTCGAGCGCGGCGCGACGGACCTCGCTGGCGCCCTCGGGCTTGAAGTCGCGCACGTCGTGGCCTTTGCCGAACGATTCCGCGGCGGCAGCCAGACGGCGGATCGGCCGCACCTGGTTGCGCATGAACACGCTGGCGATCGCGAACAGGATCAAGGACGTGCCGACCATCCACAGGATGAAGACGTAGGTCGTCGAGCTGAACAGGCGCTTGCGCGGCACATTGACCCGCAACACGCCCTCGGACAGTTGGATGGCGACCAGCACGTTGCGATCGTCGCTCTCGGCGTCGATCTGGAACGGCCGGTGGACGTACTCCTCGAGGGTCTGCGCCAGCATCGCGCTGACCGACGAGCTGCCGATGCGGCGCGGCGCGTTGGGCAGGATCTC
>JACQAI010000477.1 GCA_016195115.1 Pseudomonadota bacterium | reverse complement strand
GCTGAACGCGATCGATGCGGCGCCGCCCGGCAGCCGGATTGCGCTCGATGCCCGGCGTCACGGCGCCGAGCTGGTCCTATCGGTCCACGATCACGGCGCTGGTCCGCCCGCGGCGATCCGTGATCATCTGTTCGAGCCCTTCGTCACCGGCCGTCCGGAAGGCACCGGCCTCGGCCTGTCGATCGTGCGCGAGGTCGCCGAAGCGCATGGCGGGACGGTCCGGTTCGACCGCTCGGCGGCGGGGACGGTGTTCGAGATCGTGATCCCATGGCAGCGATCCTGATCGTTGATGACGACGCGGCGATGCGCGAGGCGCTGACCGAAGCCGTGCGCGATCTCGGCCACGACGCCCACGCGGCGGCGTCCGGTGATGCCGCCCTGCACATGCTCGACCGCCACCCGGTGGCCGGCGTTCTGCTCGATCTCCGGATGCCGGGAATGGACGGGCTCGAGGTGTTGCGCCGCATCCGCACGCGCCCGCGTCCTCCCGCGGTGACCGTGCTGACGGCCCACGCCGGCGCCGCCAACACGATCGAGGCGATGCGCCTCGGCGCGTTCGATCATGTGATCAAACCGATCGGCCGCAGCGATCTGTCTCGGATTCTGGACGCCATGCTTGCGTACACCAGCGGCGTGCCGAATGCCGCGCACCAGGCGACACGAGAGACGCTGATCGGCTCGAGCGAGGCCATGCGGGCGGTGCAGAAGGCGATTGGCGTGCTCGCCGACAATGACGCGACGGTGCTGATCACCGGCGAGACCGGGACCGGCAAGGAGGTCGTCGCGCGCGCGATCCACGACCATGGCCGGCGCCATGACGGCCCGTTCGCCGCGGTGAACTGCGCGGCGATTCCCGCCGAGCTCCTGGAGAGCGAGCTGTTCGGACACGTGCGCGGCGCGTTCACCGGCGCCGCCACGGACCGACCCGGCGCCTTTCGCCAAGCCGAGCGGGGAACCTTGTTCCTCGATGAGATCGGCGACATGCCGCTCGCCATGCAGGCCAAGATCCTGCGCGCTCTGCAAGATCGGGTGATCACGCCGGTCGGCGGCAAGCCGGCCGCGGTCGATGTGCGCGTGATCGCGGCGACCCATCGCGACCTGACCGCCGCGGTGCGCGACGGCAGCTTCCGGGAAGATCTGTTCTATCGCCTCCATGTGGTGCCGATCCGGCTGCCGCCTTTGGCCGAACGCATCGCCGATATCGTGCCGCTCGCCGAGCATTTCCTGGCGCAAGCCGGCGACAAGCAGCTGTCCGCCGGCGCCGCGGCCCGGCTCATCCGGCATCGCTGGCCGGGCAACGTGCGCGAGCTCAAGAACGCCATGGAACGCGTTGCCGTGATGGTCCGCGGCGCGCGCGTCGCGGCCGAGGATCTTGCCTTCCTCGATCAAAGCAGCGCTGCCGACGGCGCCGGCATCGATTGGCCTGATGAGGATCTGCCGACCGCCCTGGCGCGGCTCGAGGCGATGCTGATCCGGCGCGCGCTCGAGCGCAGCGGCGGCAACCGGGCTGACGCCGCGCGGCGCCTCAACATCCATCGCCAGCTGCTCTACGCCAAGATGCGGCGCTATGGCTTGAGCGCGTCCGACGACCGGACAACCGATGTCGGCGAAGCGGACGACGCCGACGGCTCGGAAACCGGGAAACCCTAGGGAAACCGGCATCGCCACGTTGGCATAGCCGTTGCCATTCGCTCCTCGAGCCCACGGCTTTTGAGGAGTGAACCCATGACATCGCGATGGATCTCGTCGTCACTATGCGGCGCGGCGGTGGCTGCCCTCGGCGCGGCCGCAACGGCGCAAGTGCCGCCTCCGCCCGGGGGGATGGCACCGCCACCCGCAGCGGCGCCGGCGCCGCTATTCGATCCGCAACAGTTCCCCGCCGTGCGCGGCCAGGTCCAGCTCTTCACGCTGACGCCGCGCGGCGACATCGACGGACTGATCCTGAGCGACGGCACCGAGGTGAAGACGCCGCCGCACCTGTCGACCCAGCTCGCCTACACCGTGAAGCCCGGCGACAGCGTGACGGTTCGCGGGCTGCGCGCGGCGTCGCTGGCGTTGGTCCAAGCCGTCGCGATCGCCAACGATGCGACCGGGCGCGGCGTCGTCGACAACGGGCCGCCCGGCCCGCGCGCGATGCTGGCCGGGCCGACCGAGCTGCAAGGCCGCGTGCGCATGGCGCTGCATGGCCGCGAAGGCGAGGTCAACGGCGCCTTGCTCGATGACGGCACGATCCTGCGGCTGCCGCCGCCCGAGGCCTACCGCTTCGCGGCGCTGCTTCAGCCGGGTCAGCTCGTCGCCGCCACGGGCATCGGGTCGACCACGGCGCTCGGCAAGATGTTCGAGGCCCAGCAGCTTGGCCCATCCCGGGATCAGCTGAGCCTGGTCGAGACGCCACCCGGACCCGGCCGGGGCCGTCGTCCGCCGCCGCGCCCCTGAACAAAACCGTCATGCCCGCGAAAGCGGGCACCCAGGGTCGCGTGACGGAAGACCGTGCTCGTGCCTCCTGGATCCCCGCATGCGCGGGGATGACGGAAAGAAAGTCGCGCTTCATTCAGAACCCTTCAACCGGAGACCTCCGATGCACTGGCTCGATCCCGACTATCTGCTCACCTTCTTCGGCACCGTCGATCGCTTCCTGATCAATCCGGATGGCGCGGCCGACGGCCTGATCCTGACCGACGGCTCCGAGGTGCATTTCCCGCCGCACCTGTCGGCGGAGGTCTGCGGCACCATCCGTCCCGGCGACGCCGTCAAGCTGCGGGGCGTGCGTCCGCGCGCCGCCGACGTCATCGTCGCGGTTGCGCTCGAGACGATGGACGGCCGCCGCATCGTCGACCGCGGGCCGCCCGAGCACGCCGATGAGGATTCGGCGACAGCACCCACCCGCGGCGACCCGGTCGCACGGGATCGTCGACCCATGGCGGCTGCCGGCGTCGTGCGCCGCCCGCTTCACGGACCGAAAGGCAATGTCCGCGGCGCGCTGCTCGAGGATGGCACGATCATCCGCTTCGCCAAGCACGCGGCGGGCAAGCTGGTCGACCTCTTGAAGCCCGGCTCGACGCTTGCGGTTCGCGGCGAGGGGTTGGCCATCGAGCTCGGCATCGTGATCGCGGCGCGCGAAGCCGGGGCATCGCCGGATGAGCTCGAACCGATCGAACCCAAGAAACCCAAACCCGACGACGCGCGGCAGGTCGCCTAGGCAGGGACGCCCCCATGCCCATCGCCCACGCCGCGCGCGCCGATCGCCCCGTCGGCGCGCGGCGCAAGGCCCCGGCGGGCTTCGCCGCGATCGCGCTCGCCGCGGCGATGCTTGCCGGATGGCTCCTGGCGGCTCGGCCGCCGTGGACGCCGGCCCTCGATCACGCGGCGTCGGTCGTCGCGGCCGCGCTGATCTTCCTCGCCACCTTCCTGGTGATCGCGCTGGGGAAGCTGCCGGGATTTCATCTCGACCGTGCGGGTGCCGCGCTGCTCGGCGCCAGCTTGATGATCGGAACCGGCGTCTTGTCGCTCGACGAGGCTTACCGGGCGATCGACTTCGATACGATTGCCCTGCTGCTCGGCATGATGATCGTCGTGGCGAACTTGAGGCTTGCCGGCTTCTTTCGGCTGGCGACCGCGTGGGTGGCCGGCCGCGTGCATCGCCCCGTGACGCTGCTGATGGCGATCGTGCTGCTGACCGGGTGCTGTTCGGCCTTCCTCGTCAATGACGCGGTCTGCCTGGTCATGGCGCCACTCGTGCTCGAGCTGGTCGCGCGGCTGGGGCGTGCTCCGGTTCCCTATCTGCTCGCGGTTGCCATGGCGTCCAATGCCGGCAGCGTCGCCACCATGACGGGAAATCCGCAGAACATGATCATCGGCGCGCTCGCGCGCGTGCCGTACGGCGTCTTTGCCGCCACCCTGTCGCCGGTCGCGGTGGCGGGTCTGGTTCTGACGATCGCGCTGATCGCGCTGGCCTATCGGCGCGAGTTCTTCACCCGGGAGCGCTTGCGCGTCATGCCGATCCGCCCGGCGCGCGAGCATCGTCCCTTGATCGTCAAGGCGGTCCTCCTTGCCGTCGGCATGGTGGCTTTGTTCTGCGCCGGAGCCCCGATCGCAACGGTCGCTCTGGTCGGCGGGGCGCTGCTGCTGGTCACGCGCAGCGTCAAGGCGGACAAGATCTATCGCGCGATCGATTGGCCGCTCCTGGTCATGTTCGCCGGTCTCTTCGTCGTGATCGCCGGCATCGAGAAAACCGTGCTGTCGCCGAGCACGATTCCGGCGGTCGGCGGCCTCCATCTGGAGCGCGGGCCGGTGCTCGCCCTGGTGACGGCGGGTCTCTCGAACCTGGTCAGCAACGTCCCGGCGGTGCTCGTGCTGAAGCCGTTCGTCGCCGAGCTGGCCGATCCCCAGCGCGCCTGGCTGGCGGTGGCGATGATTTCCACGCTCGCCGGGAATCTCACGCTGGTCGGCTCGGTCGCCAACCTGATCGTTGCGCGGTGCGCTGAGACGCACGGCACGGCGATCGGCTTCTGGGAATACGCCAAGGTCGGTGCGCCCCTCACCATGCTGACCGTCCTGATCGGCATGTTCTGGCTCCGATGAGCTCCCGCCGCGCGCTCGACGGGCTGAACTTCCTGCTCGCGGACGTCAAGGGCTGCCTGGGGCCCTATCTCGGCGTCTACCTGCTGACCGAGCAGCATTGGACTCAAGGCGCGATCGGGCTCGTCGCGACGGTCGGCGGGCTCGTCGTGCTGGCCATCCAGGCGCCGCTCGGCGCCGTCATCGACGCGACCCACAGGAAACGGGGGCTCATGGTTGCCGGGCTTGCGGCCGTGGCGGCCAGCGCCGTGGCCATCGCGGCGCTGCCGGTCTTCCCGATGGTGCTGGCGGCGGCGACGGCGATGGCGGCGGCCGGCGCGGTGTTCGGGCCGACCGTCACGGCGATCACGCTCGGCGTTCTCGGCAAGCACGGTCTGGCGCGTCGGCTCGGACGCAACGCCGCGTTCGATCACGCCGGCAACGTGTTCATCGCCGTGCTGGCCGGCCTGGTCGGATGGTGCCTGTCGCAGCGGGCGGTGTTCTGCCTGGTGCCGCTGTTCGCGGTCCTGGCCGCGATCGCGGTCTTGACGATCCCCGCTGCCGCGATCGATCACGCCCGCGCCCGCGGCCTGGATCGTGACGCGGATCGCGGCGCGGAGAGGCTTTCCGGTTGGCGCGTGCTGCTCGGATCTCGGCCGCTTCTGGTGTTCGCCGGCTGCGTGGCGCTGTTTCATATCGCCAACGCGCCGATGCTGCCGCTGGTCGGGCAGAAGCTCGCGCTCCTGCACAACGGTCAGGAGACCGCGCTGATGTCCGCCTGCATCGTCGCGGCGCAGCTCGTGATGCTGCCCATGGCCTTGCTCGTCGGCGCCAAGGCGGACCGCTGGGGCCGGAAGCCGATCTTCCTGGCGGCGTTCGCCGTCCTGCCCATCCGCGGCGTGCTCTACACGCTGTCCGACGATCGCGCGTGGCTGATCGCCGTCCAGCTCCTCGACGGCGTCGGCGCCGGCATTTTCGGCACCTTGGCGCCGCTCGTCCTGGCCGATCTGACGCGCGGCACCGGCCGCTACAACGTCAGCCACGGCGCCGTCGCGACGGTCCAGGGCATCGCTGCGGCGCTCAGCAACACGGCGGCCGGATTTCTCGTCATGGCGGCGGGCTACAGCGCGGCATTCCTCGGCCTCGCGGCGGTCGCGCTGTTGGCGCTGCTGGTCTTCGCGGCCGCCATGCCGGAGACGGCCGCGCGGTCGTCCCGGGCAGCTCCGCCACCGGTCACGGCCTCGCGGCTCGAGAGGCCCCGGTGGACTTGACCGTGATTCAGGCCTCGCCCGCGAGCACCCGGCGAATCTTGGCGCCAAGCTCCGCATAGGTGAACGGCTTGCCGAGCAGCTCGACACCAGGATCGAGCCGACCCTGGTGCACGATCGCGTTGCGCGCATAGGCAGTCGTGAACAGGACCTTGAGGCCGGGGCGCCGCAGCCGCGCTTTGTCGGCGAGCTGGCGTCCGTTCATGCCGCCGGGCAAGCCGACATCGGTGAACAGAAGATCGATGGCCGGGTCGGCATCGAGGAGGCTCAGCGCCGTCGGCCCATCCGGCGCCGCGACCACGCGATAGCCGAGCTCGCTCAGAAGAGCCGTGCAATAGGTGCGCGCGGGCTCGTCGTCCTCGACGACTAGGACCGCCTCGGACTGGCTGCCGATCGGCACCGGCGCGGCCGCCGACGGGCGCCCCGGCGCCTCGGGTCCGGCGGCGTGGCGCGGCAGGTATAGCTTCACCGTGGTGCCGTCGCCGAGCTCGCTGTAGATCTTCACGTGTCCGCCCGACTGCTTGACGAAGCCGAACACCTGCGACAGGCCGAGGCCGGTTCCGGCGCCGGCTTCCTTGGTCGTGAAGAACGGATCGAACGCCTTCTCGATCGTCTCGTGCGACATGCCGGTGCCGCTGTCGCTCACCGCGATCATGGCGTATTGGCCGGCCGCCACCTCGGCATGCCCGCGCGCGTAGGCCTCGTCGAGGAAGCTGTTGGCGGTCTCGATGGTGAGCTTGCCGCCGTGCGGCATCGCGTCCCGCGCGTTCAAGGCGAGGTTGAGAATGGCGCTCTCGAGCTGATTGGCGTCGGCCGAGGTCCACCACATGCCGCCGGCCAGAACCGTCTCGATCGCAACGGTCTCGCCAAGCGTGCGGCGCAGCAGGTCGGTCATTCCCGAAACCAGCTTGTTGGGATCGAGCGCTCGTGGCTGCAGGGGCTGCTGGCGCGCGAACGCCAGGAGCTGCCGGGTGAGTGTCGCTGCTCGCCGACCGCCTTCGAGCGCGATGTCGAGCTGCTGACGGTATCCGGGCTCCTGAAGCGCGGCGTGGCGGTGGAGCGTCTCGATGCTGCCGATCATGACGTGCAGCATGTTGTTGAAGTCGTGCGCGATGCCGCCGGTGAGCTGGCCCAGCGCCTCCATCTTCTGGGCCTGCGCCAGCCGGGCGCGCGTCTCCTCCAGGGCTTGCTGCGCCGCGAGCCGCTCGCTGATGTCGTGCGTGAGCTTGGCAAACCCCACGAGAGCGCCGGCTTGGTCGTGCACGGCATCGATCGCGACACTCGCCGGAAAGCGGCTGCCGTCCTTGCGCACGCGCCAAGCCTCGGCCTCCTGCCCGTCCCCGCGCGCCGCCGCTTGCAGCACCTGGTCGGGGACGTTGGCGGCGCGGTCCTCATCCGTGAAGAACACGGAGAAATGCTGCCCGAGGATCTCGTCGGCGCGGTATCCCTTGAGCCGCTCCGCACCGGCATTCCAGCTGCTCACCCGACCGGTCGGGTCGAGCATGAAGAGGGCGTGATCGGCGACGCCGTCGATCAGACGGCGCAGCTGCTCCTCGGAGCCTCGAGTCGCCGCCTCGGCGTCCCGAATGGTGCGGAAGCCGCGCACGACGACGATGACGCCCAGCACGACGGCGCTCAACGCCAGGGCGCCGCTGACCCCGGCGACGAGCGCGGCAGTTCGCTCATCCTCGCCGGCGCGCGCCTGGCGTTCTATCAGCAGGGCGTTTTCGGCGGCGATGACGGCATCGATCACGGCGTCGACGCCGCGCATGGCATCGAGCCCGACATTGGTCTGCATGATCTGGCGGGCGGCGTCGAAACCCTCCTTCTCGCTGGCCGCCAACATTCGTTGCAGCACGGTCAGCTTGACGTCGATCTGGTTCTCGAGCACGGGCATCCGGCGCTGCTGCTCCGAATTGTCGGCCGTCAGCTGCCTCAGCTTGGCGAGCAGCGCCGGCACCGCGGCGGCGCCGCTCCGGTACGGGTCGAGATAGGCGGCATCGCCGGTGATCAGGAATCCGCGTTGGCCGCGCTCGGCGTCCTGCATGGCGCGTTCGAGCGCCTGCGCGGTCGTGATCACCTCGAAGGTGTGGACGACGCGCTCGCGACCGCGCTGGAGCTCCGGGGCGCTGGCGAGCAGCTGCACGATTGAGAGCACGGCAAGCGCGAGGCTGGGCGCCACGATGAAGGCGAGGCCCGGCCACAGCGGCGTCAGTGTCGGTCGACCTCGCATGCGGCTCTCCGCTCGGGTCGGGCTGTCCAAACGTCCTTCATGCCGGGACCCGCCGCGGCCTAAGCGGCGGCAACCGGCCCATCCTGCCGGCGCAGGCTGTGGAGCAGGGTCCGCACCGCCTCGCTTGAGAATGGCTTCAGGAGCAGGGCCACGCCGGTCAGCTCGTCGGGTATCGTGGCACCGCCAGTCATGACCACGACGGCCAAGCCGTTGCGCACGGCCCGGCGCGCGACGTCGATGCCGGCCGGCTTCCCGCCCAGTCTGAGGTCGACGAAGACGATGTCGCAGGCGCCCGGCCGCTCGACCAGGGCGACCGCCTCCTCGTGCGTGTGCGCCATCGTGGGCACGGCGTAGCCGGCGGCCTCAAGCATGGCCTTGAGCGCCCTGGCGATCAGCGGCTCGTCGTCGATGATCGCGACGCGAATATCACCGGCCGACACTGGCTCCTCCGCATATATACAAACAAGCATACCGATTTTGCGGGGTGGGGGTAGAAAATCCTATCCACCCGCCGGGCGGCCGACCGATGGCCGGTCTCGCCGCGTGTTGCGCGTTTCAATCGACCACGCGACCCAGAGGCCTTGGGTCGGACAGCGACATCCGTCCAAGGCCGGGCAACCGCTGCACCAAAAAAGCGTTATGTGAATTGCCATAGCGCAATCATTCGAGGCGCGGCGATGACCGACGAGGACATGGGCCGATTTCTTCGGTGTCAGGTCTGCCGGCTGGCCAAGCTGGCCGACCAGGTGGGCCGAGACCGCTCGCTGGCGCGCGGCGCCGCAGCCGACGCGCTGCTCCGCGTCGCGGCGGATCTTCTCGCGAAGGCGCACGAGTTCGACGGCAGGGGCTTCCGCGCGTCCGTGTGGAGCGGGCGGTCGCACGGCCAGCTGCACTAGAGTAGAGACGCACGGCCCCTGAGCGAGGGTGATCAATGACCTACGTCGTCAAGTGGATAATGCCGACCGGAGAGCTCGACCAGTCGGCACCCCACGCTAGCCCTTCGGAAGCGCTCAGGTTTTCTCGCACGCTTGCATCGATGCGCCTGCGAAAAGTCTGGGTGGAGGACGATCTCGGGCACCTATTTCCGCGCGTGTGCGATCGCGGCCAGCAGGTCGGTTTCGGTGAACGGTTTGGCCAGCAGCGGACCGAATTCGCGCGCGGCGGATTGCTCGGCTGGCGTCGCCTTGCCGCTCATGAACACGAACCGCAGCGCCGTATCGATCGTGCGCGCCTCCCGGGCGAGCGTGATCCCGTCCATGCCGCGCGGCAGCATGAGGTCGATCAGCAGGAGGTCGGGCTTGTGGTCGCGGACGAGCTGCAGCCCTTCGTAGCCGGTCGCCGCCGAGACGACGTCATGTCCGGCGTGCTGTATCGTCTTTGCCGTCGACACCCGTACCAGGGGATCGTCCTCGACCAGCGCGATCACGTGCCGACGGGCGAGCATTTTTTATGGGGCCTCAAGGGGCCAAATCGGAACGTCGCTGGAGACGATGCTCTCGATACCGTCGCTGCGCAAACGCTTTGTCGAGCGGCGAAGCGGTACAAAGCGCGAGCCGGGGCCGCGCCTCGATGAGCGGGCAGTCCGGCTTCTGACCGGCGCCGCATCGCCGGAGCAACGGAAAATAAAGGGTGACGACCGGCGCTGGGTCGGAGGGTCCCCAGCAGCCGAGACGAGATGCTAATTGATGAGGCTCAACGCCGGCGGAATGGGAGTGTCGATCGGGCGCCGCTCGCTCGCCGCCTCGATGACCTTCAGCCCGTTGATGAGGTCGAGAACGCGATAAGGTTTGGACATCCAACCGTGACCGACGTCCGCGGTCCGGACCTTATCCGGGAAGCCCGTTATATACAGGATGCCGATGGGCCCGATGCGGAGCAATCTACCACCGCGACTGTCATGCAAGTCGACGTCGATGACGGCAAGTCGCGGCCGATGTCTGTCCGCGAGCAGCACGGCTTCGTCCGCGGTTCCCACGGTTCCGACGATTCGGTAGCCAGCGAGCAACACACCATCACGGATGGCCTCGGCCACCGAGGTGTCGTCGACGACTACGAGGACGGGGCAGGCCTGAGCATTCATGATGTATCGACAACATATGATGCACCTCTGCAGTTCCGAAAACCTCTAGGCAAAGCGCAAAGCACCCGTGCCGACTAGAGCCTGACGACCGATCGATTTTTAGAGGAATTTCTTACACCGTTGTCAGCCCCACCCACATCCGCCTTCTTCGGCGAATTGCGGTGCTTACGCTTTTTGCTCAACCGTGCGAACTCGTTCCACCGATGTGGTGAAGCCTCGGTTCTAGTCGGATGCCTGGTCGTCCGAATCGGTCAGGGTGCGCAAACGCTGGCGACCGCGACTAAGGCGCGATTTCATGGTGCCCACAGGCAATCCGGAGATGTTCGCAGCCTCCTCGTACGACAGGTCGTGTACCCCAAGCAACGTGACGGCCTGCCGCTCGCCCGGCGAAAGCTCCTTCAGCATTCGCAGGCTCTCCTTGAGCGCGATCGTGTGGGCCTGCGAGGGCGCCTCGGAGCGGCGTCCGATCGCCTGGCGCTCGGCGGCATAGCCGCGCCGAAGGTGTTCCTTGCGGGCCTGTGTGATCGAGATGTTCCGCATGATCGTGAACAGCCAGGCCCGCAGATTGGTGTCGGGTTGGTAGAGCGAGATTTTCGAGAGCGCACGCTCGATGCAGTCCTGGACAAGATCGTCGGCCTGGTCCTTCGTGCGCACCAGGGAGCGCGCATAGCGCCTGAGATGAGGGATATAGTCGATCATCTGAGCGCTGAGCCGTTGGAACGATGTGTCCGTCATGGCGGGCACCTCCCCTGTTGGCGATCGGCCCGTTGCCGATTGCCTGATGACATGCCCATCAGTGCACCGTCGGATGCGCGGCGTTGAAGTCATGACGATCGGCACCGATAGAGACGGCATGGGCGGCTTCGGCAACGTGGGCAATCAGCCCCGCCCGCCGCCACTGCGCGCGGTTCATGACGATGCGGACCGGCAGCCGCAGGTTTGCCGGCAGCTTGCCTTGCGCGACGAGCAGACGGACCGCGTGCCACTCGGTCGCGCCCGACAGCATCGCGTAGGTCGTGCCCGTCAGGTCCGCGTCCTGGATGAGCGGAATGACTCCGATGCGGTTGATGGCTCGGTCGCGCAAGATCCGCGACGCGGCGACCGCGATCTGGGCGTCGTCGCACTCACTCAGCACGGGGGCGAGGAAGTTGCTGAACCGGATCCGTGCGAACATAACCATCAAGGGTGCACCCATTTCTGTCTCCCAGGAACCCAATCAGCCCAATGGCGGCAGGATACCGGAAATACCGTGCGATTCTGTGATCTTTGTCACACCTGAAGGATTTTAGGGAAATTCAAAGTGACTACCCAATTCGGCTCGCCGGGGTCGTGTAGTACACCAAATGGTGCCCGCTCGCGACGGATTTAGGCTGGCTCCGCCTCGGGCCAGTTCGCGACCCATAGGCCGAGCACGACCGCGACCAGCCCGCTGAGCAGCCACGGCGTCAGGGCTTCGCCGAGCAGCAACGCGCCCAGCGCAGCGGCGGTCAGCGGGCTGAGCGCCAGGAACACGGTGACGCGGGTCGGCGAGGCGTGGCCGAGCGCCCACAGCCACAGATAATAGCCGCCGCCGCTGCCGACCCCGATGAACACGACGGCGGCCCAGCCGCCCGGGGTGAAGCGCGGCAGGTCGGCGAAGAAGCCCTCGGGCACCGCGAGCAGCGCCAAGAAGCCGACCGACGCCAGCATCGCGAATCCGCACACCGGCAACACCGGATATCTGCGCAGGTACGGGCGGTAGAGCACGCTGCACACCGCGCCGATCAACGCCGCGACCAGCACCGCGAGCTCGCCCCGCCAGTCGCCGCCCCCGGGCGCGACCAGCTTGTCGGCGAGCGCCAGGGCCACGCCGAGGATGGTGAGCAGCACGCCGGCGCTCTTCGCCACGGTCAGGCGCTCGCGGTCGAGCGCGGCGGCGACCAGCATGGTGAGCAGCGGAAACAGCGCGAAGATCAGCGCCGCGCGGCCCGACGGCACGTGGCGCAGGCCCCAGTTCAAGACCGCGATCAGGATGCCGAACTGGGTGATCCCGAGCAGCGCGATCGGCGCGATGTCGCGCGCCGCAAATCGCACGCGCGCGCTCATCAGCACCGGCGGCACCAGGCAGCACACGCCGATCGCGTAGCGCAGCAGGGCGAGCGAGGCCGGCGCGGTCTGCTCGATGACGAAGCGCGTGGCGACCATCGCGGCGCCGACCTGGATGGCCGCCACCGCCGCCGCGACGATCGGCAGCATCACGGGCGGCGCGCTCCTCACCGTGACGCCCGCATAGGAAGGTCAAACACGAAGGACACAAAGGCCACGAAGGGCCCGCGCATCATGAGAGGCACCGACCGGTGGCGTGCTGCCGCGCTTCGCGCGGCGATCCCTCCACCGCGCGTCGCCGAGTCCTGCCGGCGCCGTCGCGCCGCCGCCTTCGTGTCCTTTGTGTCCTTCGTGTTTCACCTGCGGCGGCGCGCTCAAAGCGCCAGCTCCCAGTTCTGTCCGACCAGGTCGTGGCCGAAGCTGTGGTGGCGCTCCTCGGCGACCAGGGTGAAGCCGGCGGCCTGGTAGATGCGCCGCGCCGAGACCAGGATGTCGTTGGTCCACAAGGTGATCTTGCGATAGCCCTTGAGGCGGGCGAAGCGGATGCACTCGTCGACCAGGCGCCGGCCGATGCCGAGCCCGCGAGCGCTCGGCTCGACATAGAGCAGGCGCAGCTTGGCGGTGCGCGCGGACTGCTTGACGAGGAACACCGAGCCGACGATCTCGCCGTCGCGCTCGGCGATCCAGCAGCGCTCGCGCTTCGGATCGAACCGGTTGATAAAGCGCGCGCCGATCTCGGCGACCAGCGCCTCGAAGCGCTCGTCGAAGCCGTACGCCTCGGCGTAGAGCACGGCTTGACGGTGAGCGACCCAGCCGATGTCGCCCGGCTGGTGCGGCCGCAGCAGGTACGGCACGGCGGCACCGTCGCGACCGCTGAGCAGGCCCTCGATGGTGTCCATGGCGGCAACCAGCCGGCGCTGCCGGGCGTCCGCCAGCGGCGCCAGCATGGCGCCGATCTCGACCCGTGATCCTTCGTTGAGCGGCGCAAAGGCGGCACGGCCGGCCTTGGTCAGCGCCAGCAGGCTCTGCCGGCCGTCGGCCTCGGAGACTGTCTTGTCGAGCAGGCCGCGGCGCGCGAAGGCGCGCAGGATGCGGCTCAGGTAACCGGCATCGAGCGCCAGCTCCTTGGCGAGCTGGCCGGCGGTCAGGCCGTCGCGGTGCGCGAGCTCGTAGAGCACGCGCGCCTCGGTGAGCGAGAACGCGCTGTCGTGCAGGCCCTCGCGCAGCACGCCGATCTGCTTGGTGTAGAAGCGGTTGAAGCGCCGCACCGCGGCGACGCGCTCCGCAAGATCGGCCATCGGGCTTCCGTCGGGCGGCGGCAATTCGCTGCGATCGTCAAGCAAAAGATTGCCTTTGGCAACTAGTTTTCGCCACCCACAACCCCTCCCCCGCGCGTCAGCGTGGGGGAGGGCAGGGAGAGGGCTGCGTCCTCGCGACGGCAGCGTGCCGCAGGTGAGGATCGCACTTAACGCAGAGGCCGCTGAGGATGCGCAGTGGTCGCGGAGGAATCAGAGCGCGCGCTTCGCGCGCGATTCCCTTCCCCTGCGTCCTCCACGCATCCTCAGCGGCCTCTGCGTCAAGAAACATCGCTGGGAGATCCGCAGGAACCGCGCAAGCCCCCACCCTACCCTCTCCCACGCTGACGCGCGGGGGAGGGGTGATTTTGTGGGCAGGCGGGCTTGCGCCCGGCGACCTGGCGCGACAAGGTCGGGCCCGTGCTGCGCAACATCCTGTCGGTCGGCGGCCTGACCTTGGCGAGCCGCGTGCTCGGCTTCGTGCGCGACGTCGTCACCGCGGCGCTGCTCGGCGCGGGACCGGTCGCCGACGCCTTCTTCGTCGCGCTGCGCCTGCCCAATCACTTCCGCGCGCTGCTCGCCGAGGGCGCGTTCAACGCGGCGTTCGTGCCGGTGTTCGCGCGCCTGACGGTCGCCAGCGGCCGGCCGCGCGCGCTGCTGTTCGCCGAGCAGGTGCTCGCCCTGATGGTGGTCTCGCAGCTCGTGCTGCTGGTGATCTTCGAGCTCGTCATGCCGGGGTTCATGCACCTGTTCGCGCCCGGCTTCGCCGATCAGCCGGAGAAGTTCGGGCTCGCCGTGCTGTTCACGCGCATCACCTTTCCCTATCTGCTGTTCATCGCGATCGTCTCGTTGACCGGCGCGCTGTTGAACGCGCTCGGTCGCTTCGCCGCCGCGGCGGCGGCGCCGATCCTGCTCAACGCGATATTGATCCTGGCGCAGCTCGTGCTGAGCGCCTTCCTGCCGACGGTCGGCCATGCGCTCGCCTGGGGCGTGCTGGCCGCCGGGCTGGCGCAGTTCCTGTTCCTGCTGTGGAGCTGCCACCGCGCCGGCGTGCGCCTCAGCCTGCCGCGGCCGCGCCTGACCCCGGACGTCCGTCAGTTCCTGCGCGTGCTCGGGCCGGCGGCGCTCGGCGCCGGCGTGCTGCAGATCAACCTGTTCGCCGACACGCTCATCGCCTCTTTCCTACCCACGGGCGCGGTGTCCTACCTCTACTACGCCGACCGGCTCAACCAGCTGCCGCTCGGCGTGGTCGGCATCGCGATCGGCACCGTGCTGCTGCCCGCGATGTCGCGCCATCTCAAGCGCGGCGACACGGCGGCGGCTGCGCACGACCAGAACCGCGCCTTCGAGTTGTCGCTGCTCCTCACCCTGCCGGCCGCCGTGGCGTTCCTCGCCGTCGCCGAGCCGATCGTCGCCGTGCTGTTCCAGCGCCAGTCGTTCGTGGCCGCCGACGCGGCCGCGACCGCCGCGACCCTGACGGCCTACGCGATCGGGCTGCCCGCGTTCGTGCTGATCCGCAGCGTGCTGCCGGGCTTCTACGCCCGCGAGGACACCGCGACCCCGGTGCGCATCGCGGTCGTCGCGGTCGCGGTCAACATCGGTCTCAAGCTGGTCCTGATGGGGCCGCTGCTGCAGGTCGGGCTGGCGCTCGCGACGTCCTTGTCGTCGTGGCTCAATTTCGTGCTGCTGGCGCTGGCGCTGCGCCGGCGCGGCTTTTTGGCGCTCGATGCGCGCTTCAAGCGCGGCCTGCTGCCGCTCGCGGCCGCCACCGTCGGCATGGCGATCGCCCTCAAGCTGGCGCAGCTCGGGCTCGCGCCCTGGTTCGAGATCCCTGGATTGACCGGCCGGGTCGCCGCACTGGCGGCGCTGATCGCGATCGGTGGCGCGGTGTTCGCGACACTCGCCCTGCTGCTCGGCGCCGTCGACCGCGCCGAATTGCGCCGCGTGCTGCGGCGGCGAAGCTGATTGGTGCCATGCGTTTATCCGCCGTCACCGCATCCCAGATCGTCATCCTCGCGCTAGGCGCGAGGATCCACGCCTGAGGCGCGTGACGGATGCCGGCGTGCGGTCCGCATTGTCCTGATGCCGCGT